>JAUIHU010000110.1 GCA_030432175.1 Verrucomicrobiia bacterium
GCATGTTTATGGGAAGACAGACGAACTTGGATTTCACATCGCCGAAAATCCGGCTCATGTTCATGATTTGCAAGCGACCATTCTGCACTGTTTGGGGTTGGACCACGAAAAGCTGACGTATTTTTATCAGGGAAGACGGTTTCGGCTAACGGATGTTCATGGCGAACTTCTCAACGATTTATTGGGCTGAATGCCGGGATTGCGCCAGGAGGGAATGGGTAATTATTTTCATTTTGCTTTGAAAATAAGTTTGATCCTGTGCAAGCCACAGTTTATACATCCCACACACTTTTGGCGTTAATATGTAACATAAAATTCTGCCTCATTGATCCATGTCATTGCGAAAAATAATTATCCGAGTAGCTTTGGCATTGGTATTGTTTCAGGTTTTAATTCCTCCATGGAAATTTGCTCCAGACCCTGAATTTCCTCAAAACCAAATTACGGTCTACAGATTATGTATGACACCTCCATTTGGAGGACAATTGGAATGGCCGTTATTATTGTTACAAATATTTATCACTTTGCTGATGGCTGTCATGATTGCTTTTTCAGTATCACCAAAGCCAATCCCTGTGAAAGATGAGTTTTTAGCTGACTCGGACAAACACTCCCATCGAAGCCATGGATCGAGAAGAAGCCGACGTCGAAGCCATTCTTCGAGGACAAGACACTAAATAATTTGGAGCGATCTGTTCAAATTCAATACTCCTTGTATCAAGATTATACAATTTGAATACTTCTATTTTGCTCTCGTGAACGTGAATGTCACTCTCTGAATTAATTTAATACAAAAACCTTAATTATGGGATTTAGTTCCAAAGATCTGGAAATACTTCAGGGAAGGGTTGGAAAAAAAAAGGGGATCAAAAAAGACTTTATCCTTAATGGTTCGAACGATTCGGCATTCAAGGACTGCGTCATTTTAGGGGTGGATCCTTCCCTTAGAAGCGCTGGATTTGGCATTATTCATTACAAGAATAAATCAGCAATAGCTTTGTCTTATGGCGCCATCAAACCTCCGGTGAGCTGGACCAGAGGAAAACGGCTGGCCTTTTTGGCATCTCATCTCAGGGAACAGATCCAGGAGCACTCACCCAAGGTTTGCGCTATCGAAGGATTGTTTTACGCCCAGAATTTGAAGACCGCATTAATCATGGGGGAAGCCAGAGGGGCGTGCTTGTCACAAATTGCTGCTGACGGCCTGGAAATTTATGAAATTGCTCCCAGGAGAGTGAAGCTGGCTCTGGTTGGCTATGGAGGCGCTGGGAAAACTGCTGTGGCCAAGATGGTGCAGCGAATGTTGAATTTGAATGAAGAACCTTCACCTGATGCAGCAGACGCCCTGGGACTGGCTTTAACTCTGGCCATGGAGAAAAGCGGGGCTCATTTGAATGCAGGTGAAGGGATCAAACTCCTCTGATTATCTCGAACTGCATTCTTCAAATCGAAACGAATCCAGGTTCATAAAACCACCATTTCCAGACTTCGGATTCTTGAAAACAAGACAGAGTGTCACTGGAACTTCCCCTTCGAGGTGTGGAAGCGTCACACTGTTTTCTCTCCATTCCTGCCAATCGCCAGTTGGTTCGAATTCAAGTTGACCCAACAGTTGCCCTTGGGGATTTCCTTCTCGGAGTTCAATCACACCTCCAGCATTCGGTGATGCAACTCGGACAGTGAACTGTGTTCGATTGCCCCAGTGGATTTGATTAAAAACCAGATACCTTCCATTTTGAATATCCCCAATAAATTTTCCACCTTCTGCTGTGTCCGACGAGAGTATTTGCGTGCCTTCTTTGGAATTGAAATCTTCGGCCTGGATACGATTGGATCTCCATAAGGAAATACTGCTGCCAGTCAATGGCGGAGCTGAGGGCGCCCCTAAGTCAGTGTATCTGGTTTCGACAGCCAGGATCCCATTCAAAGCTTCGGAGGCGCTGGATCCTGAAACTTTTCTAACATCCACCAAAGAGCTTAATCCAGGTTTCCAGGAGTGTTTATCTTCACGAGATTCTCGATCAAAAATCCAGTTGACCATAGTTTGAACGGTTTCTTGCGAAAGACTTTCGTGAGGCAGCATGGGAAGTTCTCCCCATACACCAGTAGATCCGGCTATCACCCTGGCAACCGCTTGATTCAAAGCTTCAGAGTCATCTTTGTATCGGTCGGCGATTTCATTAAATCCTGGTCCGATCACTCGTTTATCTATGGCATGGCAATTCAGACAATCAGAATTCTGAATCAATGCCAAAGCTGCTGAAGCCCCTGAAAGGTGTCCCTGATTCAGCGCCGCTTCAGGGACATCTGGATATTTTGCATCCTGATAAACAACTCTGGAAAACACCCGGTTCTGGAAGAAATCTACAGACAATTCTGACGATCCGTCTTCCTGGTCCTCAACGTTAATGTTGATTCGCAGTGGCTGGTTGAAATCCATCAGGTTCCCCGTGACAGCCGGGGTATCAATTCGCAATGTTGGACGTGTGTTTCCCACGACGATTCGCGCGTAAGCTTTGTCCGATGCCCCGTTTGAATCACTGACAGTGAGAAGAGCCTGATATTCTCCAGGTTCGGTGAAAGTCACCTGGCCTTTGGCTTGTTCTTTTAAGTCATCAGAATCTGTGTCTGGCGTAAACTGCCATAAGTAAGTCAACTGATCATCCAGGTCTGGATCTGTTGAGTTGCTGGCATCGAAATGGACAAGAAGCGGAGCTGATCCGTCTGAGGGTTGAATATCTAACTTTGCAATCGGGGGACGATTACCCGAAAAGTAGTTGATCTTCACCAGTTTGGCATCCTCATTCACACCCCAGGTAGCTCCGTAATCCAGGACCAACAGCGATCCATCCGGACCAAACACCATATCGATCGGACGTTTGAGCGGAATTGGAGTCGGGAATGGAGTGATATTTTGGATGTCTGAATTCTCGTCCAGTTCTGCCACCATAAAAAATGTTCGCTGCCAGTCATAAAATAACAGGCAGCGGTCCATGGTCTTTGGAAATTGTACTGCCGAATCCAAATTATTTTTAAAATGAAAAACCGGCCCAGCGCAAGCTGTGCGGCCCCCGGAACCTAAAACAGGAAATTCCTTGGAATCAGCATACGGATAATAGATCCATGCCGGTTGTGCCGGTGGAAGAAATCGAGCGCCTGTGTTTGTGGGAGAACGGTTCTCCGGCCGGCTGGCATCATACAAAGGTCCAACCGCTTTCGTCTCATAATCGTAATCGGCATAAGCAAAATTAGCCCCGACAAAAAATGGCCATCCAAAATTACCGGCGGCTCGAGCTTGATTGACCTCATCATAACCTCTTGGACCACGCGGCCCTTCCCCGCCAGCATCCGGCCCCACCTCGCCCCAGTAAAGAAAGCCAGTTGCGGGATCAATTTGAATTCGCCACGGATTTCGACAGCCCATGACATAGATTTCCGGTCGCCCTTTCTGACTTCCGGGTGGAAACAGATTCCCCTCAGGAATGGAATACCCGCCGTCCTCCAGAGGCCGGATGCGCAGGATTTTGCCACGCAAATCCATAGTATTCGCCGCAGAATCCTGAGCGTCATAGGCATGACGTCCTTCGCGTTCATCAATTGGAGCGTACCCCCCTGAATCGCCACCCGGATGAGTATTGTCACCGGTTGCTATGAACAAATTACCTTCCGGCCCGAATTCCAGCGATCCAGCGTGATGACAGCATTCATCGCGCTGCTCTTCGAATTTGAGAATAATCTCCTCCGAGTCCATATCAAGCGCCCCGTCCGAGTTGAGTTCAAACCGGCTGATGTGTTGTCCAGAGTATTCTACAGGTGAATATTGAAGATAGAGTCGACGATTCGAGTCGAAATCCGGATCCAGCGCCAGACCGATCAATCCACTTTCCTGTGCGGTAAAAACTTTCAGCGTTCCGATGATTTCACTTTTAGTGGCGCCTGGCAGCAGTCGTCTTAGATTTCCATCCAATTCGATGAAATAAATGGTCCCATTGCTGGCAACATCCAACTCCATTGGTCTGGTCAAACCGAACTCCAGAGTTTCACCACTAAAACGGTCCTCCTGCCACAGCGTGGTTGCATCCGAGAAATCAATGTTCTCTGCAGGGGCGTTCATTGGACTCTGAAAGCATAACAGCGTGATAGCCGGCAGACATCCCGCAATGACACTGGCAACGGATTGAATCACAGTGAATTTCATGTAATCCACTCTGTCAAATCCCGACTTGCAAAGGCAAGCGATACAGCGTCAAAGATTGCTGCTTCGAGATTTCTCCCTCCGCCTTGACTATTTATCGCCAATGGGCAAGTTTATATCTATGGCTGAATCAGAACATCCACAAAGGGGTAAAGGTAAAAAATGGATGCTTGGTATCGGATTGGATTCGGACGGGCACAAAAGAATCACGAAAGGCCCCAACTTTCATTTGGTCGGCGGATCCGAAGAAACCCATGAGGTAATGACGGAAAAAGCCATAAAAATTAACGAAAAACTCAAGAGCAAAGGCAAGACCCTGGATGAGGTTAGCAGAGAAGAGTTTGATGATATTGCGCATTCGGTAGGATTGCATAACCCAGGAAATAACGATCCTTCCAATAATTAGAGGATCATATCAGGCGATTGACCCCCTTTCATTTCAATGCAACCAAGATTTGATTCGCCTTCAGATTCTGCTCACTCAAGCAGCCCCAGAGTTGTTGAAATTGAAAACATCCCGACCCAAGTAACTTCTCAAGGTCCGGGTGTACTGGGTCAAATAGTTTTCGGTACCCGCTGGGCATGGACCTTTACCCGTGTTCTGCTTCTTGTCCTTGCCTTTTACATTTTCTGGAATCACTACTTCCCTATTCAGATAACGGGTCCCAGTATGGAGCCTACATTCCCCAACCAGAGCTGGAACCTCATTGATCGCAAAGCTTATGATCTGAATCATCTTCCTCAGCGTGGCGATGTTGTAGCTATAGAAGCGCGCACTGGAGATGTAGTTTTTTTGAAACGGATCATTGGTTTACCGGGGGAGAGGATCAGTTTTTTTAATAATCGCGTTTATATCAATTCGGAACCTCTGGAAGAACCGTATGTCATCTTAAAACCAACGGATCCGCGTCATGCCTGGAATCGACGTCCCACATCTTTAAGGGAAGATGAGTATTTTGTGGTAGGCGACAACCGAAGCATGCCCATGCGACATCACACCCATGGAGCAACAATAAGAAACCGAATTCTCGGAAAGATTGTATTTTGAAGAAAATCGCCTTTATCGGAGCATTAATTGGATTGGGATTAGGTATAGTATTCGGCCCTTTACGCTCATGCGCTTCACCAGAAGCACAAGTGCAGAGGAAGCTGGACCAATTAGAATCAGCGTTGTCATATACCGGAAGCAATCCATCGAACATCAAGAAAATGGCAGCTCTTCAGTCCATTCTTGGCCTGATGCATCCGGAAGTTTCCATTTCCGTCAGCTCTCAATCTGGCGAGCAAATTCAAGCAAATGGAAAAGATTCTATCCGCGATATTTACATGGCTGCCAGAATGCGAGCGGAGTCATTGGCAGTCAAATTTGGATTACGGGCAATCACTTTGCATGATGACAGCCATGCCACTGTCAGTTCTGAAGCTTTAGTCCGCGCCAGTCCTGGTTCCAGAGTGGATGCTATCGCTGTCGAAATGGAATGGGAACGACAAGACGGATCCTGGGTAATGCGCTCAGTCAAGGGATCTTCCAATCTTCGACAGTGAGCAAAGCATTTATCATGTCAGTGTTCGTTCCAATCCAGCGCCTTCAGTTGCACAGATCGCCTGCCCTGAAATTGATTAATTTGAGGAGCAAAAGCTAAATCGAATTTGCCTTCCGGTAAACGTCCTCCGCCTACCCGCCAAGCGACGGCCTCATGGGTGATTTCTCCATCGGTAATCCAAAGCTTGGCATGCTGCTTGTCCCTTCCTATCCGTCTTGGGGGGCGTTTATGCCAGACATTCCGAGCGACCAGTTGAATCGGAGGATTTGCCTGGCCAGTTGGCTGAATGCGTTCCAAATCTTCCAACTGCTCCAAGGTCAGTTGTTCCAATTGAACCTCAGCATCCAGGCGCAGTTTAGGTTTCAGCAATTCCTTGGTCAGCGCCTGACTGGCTAATCCGTTTAACTTGACCCGAAACGCGTCCAGTTGGCTCGGATCGATTGTCAGCCCGGCCGCCATAGCGTGTCCCCCATGTCGAATCAGAATGTCGTCACACTCACGCAGAGCCGATGCCAGATCAAAGCCTTCCACACTCCGGCCGGAACCTCGCCACTCGCCGCCTTCGGATCCAATGACGATGGTGGGGCGTGAAAATTCACGCATCAATCTGGATGCGACAATTCCAATAACACCAACATGCCAATCCTCAGATCCTTCCACGATGACCCAGTCCCGGTCGGGGCGAAATCGAGCTTTGACTTTGGCGATAACCTCTTCAACAATCTGCTGTTCAATCTGCTGACGTTCCCGATTTCTGGCATCCAGCGCTTGAGCAATAAACTCTGCCTGCCCGGAAGAATCAGCCATGAACAAAGAAAGCGCCTCTTCAGCGTTTTCCAGACGCCCTGCTGCATTGAGGCGAGGACCAAGCTGAAAACCAACTTCATAAACCCCTACCGGTTGCCGGACCTGAGCCACCTCCATGAGCGCTCGCAGTCCAGGTCGATTAGTGCGATTTAATCGATCCAGCCCTACCGATGTCAGAATCCTGTTCTCATTAACCAACGGCACTAAATCCGCAATCGTCCCCAAAGCTACGAGGTCCAGCAATTTCTTCAGATCATAGTTCCAGGCGCTGGACCATCCGGTCTTTTTGCCCATTTTCACAATGGCATGTGCGAGCTTGAACGCCAATCCTGCGGAGCAGAGTTCACGAAAGGACGGCGCATCTTCTCCGGCGAGTTGTGGGTTAACGACTGCGTAAGCTTCGGGAGGGGGATCAGACACCTGGTGGTGATCCAAAACAATCACCTCCACTCCCTGCGATTTCAATTCCGCTATGGTATCAACAGCTGTCGAACCGCAATCCACGGCCAGGAAGAGGCGTGTCGGGTAGCGTTTCAAACAGTTCGCCGCGCCTTCGCTTGTCAGGCCATATCCCTCATGCAGGCGATGTGGTAGATAGCAATGGACGATCCACCCCAGAGACTTCAGAGTCTCGTACAGAATCGTAGTAGACGTCACTCCATCGACATCATAATCGCCAAAAATCACCAGACTCTCCGAACGCTCCCTTGCCTGAAAAAGGCGATGCACCGCCTGCTTCATGTTGGGAAGCAGGAACGGATCAGAGAGTTTCTTCAATCGAGGAAACAGAAACTTTTCCAAAGACGAATCTGTTTTGTGGCCTCGATTGATCAGGCACTGAGCCAGCAAAGCGGAGATTTCGAAGGATTCGGCCAGTCGATTTGCGCTATCAGGCTGCGCTTCGGCCAGGTTCCAACGAAATTGCATAATTTAATGGCTCAGATCCATATTTGGGTTCAGATCCTGAAATCAAATCAAAGATTCCACGGTGGTCAAAGATTTGCCGGATTAAACCTCCGGCACGATCCAACGCCCTGTACGGATCACCCCGTCTGGCAAAAGGAAAAAACAATATGTTTCGAAACTTCATGTAATTTTTCTAGTCGGTTCCCTCGCTGGTGACAATCCTTCAATGAATAAATTGCCGATTTTGAAACAAAAAGTTGACGGATATGTGTCGTTTAGCATTTACCACCTTAGCTATAAACAGCCACACTCCTTCAATCGCGCCTGTTAAATTCGTAGTTTCTAAATTTTAATTTAATTGTAGCTCCCTCCCTCTTACACTGGAGCACGAATGAATAATGAGGTTGCGTTGATTACTGGAGCGTCCCGAGGAATTGGAAAAGGTATTGCGATCGCTATGGCGCGTGAAGGCTGGAATGTCGTCATCAATTTCCGAGGAGCAAAGAAAGCAGCTGAGGAGACGAAAGCGGAGTGTCTGCAGGCTGCCAGGCAATCGGGTCATCAGATCGAAGCGGTTGAGGTTCAAGCAGATATTTCATGTCCAACAGATCGCAAGCGGATTTTGGAATCCGTTCGTGAACGGTTTGGCAGATTGGATATTTTGATCAATAACGCTGGCATTGCGCCCAAAGAACGCGCTGATTTGCTGGAGGCTTCTGAGGAAAGTTTTGATTTGCTGATGCAGGTAAATGTCAAAGGACCCTATTTCCTGACGCAAGCATGCGCAAAATGGATGCAGGACCAGAAAAAGAGCGATCCGACCCGAAGTCCCAAAATCGTCACCATTTCTTCGATCAGCGCCTACACAGCCTCCGTCAATCGAGGCGATTATTGCATGAGCAAAGCCGCTCTTTCGATGCTGACTCCGTTATTTGCCTCGCGTCTCGCTGAAGATGGAATCGGAGTTTTTGAGATCCGACCCGGCGTCATCGCAACGGATATGACGGCTGGAGTGAAAGAAAAATATGACCATTTGATCGAGTCCGGACTCACACCAATGCCTCGTTGGGGAACTCCCGATGATGTGGCGCGAACTGTTCTTGCCATTTGTAAAGACTCTTTTCCTTTCAGTGTCGGGGAAGTTATCAATGTGGATGGTGGATTCCACTTGCGCCGTCTTTGATCGAAGCGCGTGCACGAACCTTTGTTGATTTCATTTATGCCAATACAAACAGCTAATAATATCCAAGTATCCGATCTAAAACCAGCTCTGACACGATTTTTCGAACTGGCTGGTCAAAAAATCCATTCCATTGAGAAAAAAGCGGATCCCTCCAAAGGAGCGCCAGTATTTACCGTTGAAGGGAAGTACACCACCCGGGGTTGGACGGAATGGACTCAAGGATTTCAATATGGCAATGCCATTCTCCAATTCGAAGCAACCGGAGATAAAGAGTTTCTGGAATTGGGGCGAAATAAAACAGTTGACGTCATGGCTCCTCATATCTCTCACATCGGGGTGCACGACCACGGATTCAACAATGTTTCCACTTACGGAAACTTATTGCGACTGATGAATGAGGGCGTTCTTGAGGAAAACACCTGGGAACGCAACTTTTACGAACTGGCGTTGAAAATCTCCGGAGCTGTTCAAGCCAGTCGTTGGACCACCACTGCTGAGGGTGGCGGATTTATCCATTCCTTTAATGGACCGCATTCGCTGTTTGTGGACACGATAAGATCCGTTCGGGCTTTGATGGTTTCCCATGGACTGGGACATGTCCTGATGGGAGAGCAAGACGAAAAAATCAGCTTGTTGAGCCGGGGAGTCCTGCATGCTCAATCCACTGCCAAGTATTCCGTATATTATGGAGATGGACGGGATTCTTATGATTTATCCGGGAGGTCAGCGCACGAGATTATTTTCAACACAAAGAACGGAGTTGCGAGATGTCCTAGTACTCAGCAGGGTTACTCTGCATTTTCTACCTGGACCCGTGGATTAGCCTGGGCGATGTGTGGATTTGCTGAAGAGCTGGAGTTCATGCGTGACTGGGGGACGGATATTGATTGGAACGCAGTTGGAGGAAGAACCGAACTGGAAAAAGTTTTCTTCAAAGCCGCCAAAGCAACCTGTGATTTTTATCTCGAAAATGCTTGTTCATGTGGGATTCCGATGTGGGACACCGGAGCGCCGAATCTCTGGAGGCTGGATGATGATTACCTGAGTCGCGATGCGGATCCGTTTAATCCCTGGGAGCCAGTCGATAGTTCTGCAGCTGCTATCGCAGGACAAGGATTGTTCCGGCTGGGTAAATACATGGAAAGTCTTGGTGAATCGGGAACGGAATACATTCAGGCCGGACTGAAACTGGCTAGTTCACTATTTGCTGAACCTTATCTGTCTACGGACCCTGATCATCAAGGGATGATTCTTCATTCCGTTTACCATCGACCCAATGGCTGGGATCACTGTCCGGATGCCGATGGAGTGCCGCGAGGGGAAAGTTCGATGTGGGGCGATTATCACGCTATGGAGTTGGCGGTTTATCTTTGGAGACAAATTCAAGGACAGGAGGGGCAACGTTTTTCCGATTGTGTTCGGAGATGAAGTAAAAAAATGAGGGAGAGGCGAAATTTCCTCTTGCTTTGAAGCCCAGATCTTCATAAAAACCAGATCCTGTTTGGCACAAAGCCCGCGTGGCGGAATTGGCAGACGCGCTAGATTCAGGTTCTAGTGGGGGTTACCCTGTACAGGTTCAAGTCCTGTCGCGGGCATTATAAGCCGAATTTAAAGATCAATCAGTTTAGGCTGGTTGATCTTTTTTATTTTCTCCTATTCGATTTCAACCAGGCGATACAGCGCTCCCTTTCTGGTTCTATGC
>JAUIHU010000111.1 GCA_030432175.1 Verrucomicrobiia bacterium
TTCGAATCGACCGGATACCGCCTTCCAACTGAAGCCGAATGGGAATACGCCTGTCGGGCTGGAACGACAACCACCTTTCATACGGGCGTTGATCTTATACCTGGACCTTTACCGCAACTGACGACCTCAGCAAATGCCCGGTTCTGGATACAGGACAGGGAAACAGCGTCATTAATTCCACCGAACGATTGGGGAATTTTCTCGACACATGACGGCCCCTTCGAGTGGGTGTGGGACGGATACGGAGATTTCAATTCAACATCTTTGATCGATCCCAAAGGCACAGACAATCCATTCCTTCGAATATTGCGTGGCGGTTATGGAACAATAATGAGGACCGATTTCAGCAATATGCCTCTCTCAGAATACAATCTGTTGCGCAGCGCTTCCCGTTTTTCAGAAACACCTGATTATACCAGACAACAAACAAGTGTTGTTCCCTATGGCGTCCGACTGACGAAAACTGTTCCTCAATCGGACCTGCTTTCCCCGCTGCAAACGACCCCAGCAATCATTCAGCAAGCTCCATCGAGCCTTACATTGATTGAGGGAGATGACTGGACACTTTCAGTTCAATATTCTGCTGAATCTGATAGCCGACTGCAATGGCACAAGAACGGAGCGCCCATCCCTGGAGCGAACAGTTCTGAACTCAAACTGGCTGGACTGACCACTAATGACAGCGGGTATTATGGAGTGACCATCACGTCCGACTTTTTTTCCGTAGAATCCAAACCCGCCAGAATTCTGGTTGAATCAGCGCCAACAGAAGGAGATATGGTAAAAATCCCAGCCGGCTACTTTTGGAGTCAGGCCCTCCGATCTGAAGATTTAAGTCAAATGCAACCTGATGACCTGGTTGAATTAGAAATTCGCAGCCCGAAACTGTCCATCATTCCCTTTCCGTTCTGGATCGACAAAACCGAACTGACTTGCCGTCAGGTTTTGCCGATTATTCAGTGGGCCTTCGATCAAGATGAGCTGGTCATGGACCCACCATTTGGCCATAGCTCTGAGCTGATAGAAATACACGAAACGAACAGTCCGGAGACAGTTCTGTTTAATCTTTCGCTAGAAGATTGTGGGATTCAGTTCATCGACGGCGTTTTCAGTCTGCGTCCGGATATGGGAAATTATCCGTTCAACGGCATCACCGACGCAGGCGCCACATATCTTTGCAATTGGCGAAGCAGGATTGAGGATTTGGAGCCCGCATATTCAATCCAGCAGAATCAACTTCAAAGCGTTTTGAACAGCGCCACCTCTGGCTATCGAATACCGACACCATTTGAATGGGAAATGGCAAGCAGGGCCGGGACTCGAACCGCATTTTTCAACGGACCCGAATACCCTTCTGGCACGACTGATTTCGAAATGACTCTGAGTTCGGTAGGGTGGCACAACAATAATTCTGAAGGGAAAGTTCAACCCGTAGCTCAACTCGAACCCAATGCATTCGGACTCTACGACACACATGGGAATCTCAGCGAGTGGGTTGAACATCCAGAGGCAAACGGTCGAACTATTCGTGGAGGCTCAGGAAATCTGCCGGCCGTTGAATGCGTCGCCAGCTGGATTGAATTCGGCTCCACCAACGTCCCTGCGCGCTGGCAGGGCGTCAGAATGGTTCGCAGCGCTGAATCATTCCCAAGATAACAAACACTACTGCTTCAATCATATTCAAACCCTGGGACACTTTCACCTGAGGATTGAAAGCTTAAATAAGAGCAATAAAAACACCGGGATTCTGCACAAAGAACCCGGTGTTGATATTTTAAATCACTTACTTTCGACTTTTTTCTTTGCGTTCGGGGAACTTTTCGAGATTTTTATATTTCGAGCGGACTGCAATTTATTTGCTCCGTATCCGAAAATTTACCGCCAAGCGCGAGTTCTTACCCAGAAATCAGCGCTTTATTCAATATGCCTAAGCGTACCGACATCCATTCCGTTCTGATTATTGGAGCCGGCCCGATTGTTATCGGCCAGGCTTGTGAGTTTGACTATTCCGGAGCCCAGGCCTGTAAGGCGCTGCGTGAAGAAGGCTACCGAGTGGTTCTGATCAATTCGAATCCGGCAACGATTATGACGGACCCGGAATTCGCTGATCGGACTTACATCGAGCCAATCACAACGGAATGCGTTGAGAAAATCATCATCCGCGAAAAGGAAGAGATCCGGAAGATGGACCCCAATGGCAAACTGGTTCTGCTGCCAACTCTCGGCGGTCAAACAGGATTGAACACCGCCATGCAGCTTTCCAAGGAAGGCATTCTGGAAAAGCATGACATCGAAATGATCGGCGCCAGAGAGTCGGCGATTGAGCGTGGGGAAGATCGTCTTCTGTTCAAAGACCTGATGCTGAAGATCGGTCTGGACGTTCCACGCAGCGGAGTGGCCCATACCCTGGAAGAAGCCAGAACTGTCGCTGAAGAGATCGGACAATACCCGCTGATCATCCGCCCGGCTTACACACTGGGAGGGAGTGGAGGTGGAATTGCCTACAATCAGGAAGAATTTGAAGGCATTGCAAAACGCGGTATCAAACTCTCCCCGGTGAATGAGATTCTGGTGGAAGAATGTTTGCTGGGATGGAAAGAGTACGAGATGGAGGTCATGCGGGATCGTGAAGATAACTGCGTGGTGATTTGCTCTATTGAGAACTTTGATCCGATGGGAGTTCACACCGGGGACTCCATTACAGTGGCTCCAACTCAAACCTTGACCGACAAGGAGTACCAGTTGATGCGCGACGCTTCCTTTGCGGTGATTCGTGAAATTGGCGTGGAAACCGGTGGATCCAACATTCAGTTTGCGATGAACCCGGAAGACGGGCGAATGGTCGTCATTGAGATGAACCCCAGAGTTTCTCGATCCTCAGCCCTGGCATCCAAAGCCACTGGGTTTCCCATTGCGAAGATTGCAGCCAAGCTCGCGGTAGGTTATTTGCTGGATGAAATTCGAAACGACATCACCCAGGAAACACCGGCCAGTTTTGAGCCGACGATTGACTATGTCGTGACTAAAATTCCGAGATTTGCATTTGAGAAATTCCCGCAGGCAGATCCGACACTGACATCCCAGATGAAATCCGTGGGAGAAGCGATGTCTATCGGAAGAACATTCAAGGAATCACTGCAGAAATGTTTGAGATCTCTTGAAATTGGTCGTTCAGGTTTGGGGGGAGACGGCAAGCCCTGGCGGGTTGATTCCGAAACGGTCTATGAGGATTGTGGAGAAATGCCGCGGGCGCTGCTGGTACGCAAGCTGAGTGTCCCGAACTCGGAGCGGATTTTTTACATCCGCCATGCTTTTAGGAATGGATTCAGCCGGGCAGAAATTCAGGAACTTACTAAAATGGATCCATGGTTTCTGGCACAAATCCAGGAGTTGTGTGACTTTGAGAAAGAGCTGGCAGCATC
Organism: Verrucomicrobiia bacterium; assembly: GCA_030432175.1. GTDB lineage: Bacteria > Verrucomicrobiota > Verrucomicrobiia > Limisphaerales > JAUIHU01 > JAUIHU01. The sequence continues at coordinate 3,423 of JAUIHU010000111.1, forward strand.
TCCAGGGATTGAGGTTTAAAATTGTTCGCAAGACGACTCACGTTCCCTGCTTACTTTATTTAAAAACAAGGCCGAATCCTCATTGGGATTCGGCCTTGATCCTTGTTTGGATTAAATCAAGTCAAATGAAACTGATGTATTGATGAAAGCTGGATCAGTGGAAGGGTTTCAGAGTTCGAGAGCCAACATCAATCTCCAAAATTCAATGAAGCAAATCTCTTCACCGAGCTATTCCAGACCATCAAACTCACTCAGTTCCTGCATTTCTTCACCTGAATAAACCTCAGGAAGAATCTTCAAGCGGTATTCCGCACTGCGTGTGTTACTGGGTTTCACATCAAAGATCCCGGTATATTCATAATTAAACTTGTAGAAATAAGTAACGCTTTCGACTGATTCTGGCAAAATCACATTGGCCTCCCAGCGATTAGTGGCAACCGGGGATTCAGTCATGGGATAAACCTCCATGCCAACCACCAGGTTTGGCTCTACTGATTGGGGACGGACATTTTTCTGGATCCTTTCCCATGCTACCTCGAAGCGATATTCACCATCCGGGTTTCGAGGCACCTGAGACGGAGTCAAGTTAGTAATTGCAGCCGTTTTACATCCTACTCCGCTGAGCAGAGCAGGTAACGCCACGACGGTTAAAAAGATCAAATTCAGGCAACCCTTCATACAATTCTGTTAGCTGACGTTGTTCGAGTTGTAAAGAGGTTTTCCAGTGGCGGAAATAGGAAGCAATTCTCACGCGGGGTGAATGGAGAGCGCTGGTTTTGAGTGTCTCTTTTCGATTTTGTCTGATTTTGCGTTTGACCGTGTTGACCCCTGATCAGTATGTTCCCGTTCTAATTTTGCGGTTATATCGGTGGATAAAGAAGGGGATCCAGAGACCTTTCCATGGGTATTCCACCGCTAGATAATCTGAATCAGGTCTCGATAAACGCTGGGTATGTTCAATTTTATTCGGAAGCATCAAAAGTTAGCCCTGACCTTCATTGGTCTGGTCATCATCAGCTTCGTGCTGTTTTTTACAGATTTACAGCCTGTTAGCTCCAACTACGACAACGTGGACTTCGGCTCCATTGCCGGGGAATCCATTGAGCGAGAGGAATTCGTAACTGCTTACAGGGAAACAATGCTGCGATATTTCCTGATGCGTGGGCAATGGATGTCCGCTCAAGATCTGCTCCGTTTCGGGGTAAATGCAGAGGAGGAGGCGCGTGAAAGATTGTTCCTGATTCGCAAGATGGATGAGATGGGAATCCAGCCGTCCAAGGATGCCATGGTCAACTGGGTGACTTCTCTACCAATTTTTAAAGATCCGGGTGATGAAAGTTTCCGCAAAGAATACTATGACCAGGTAGTTTCTGAAAGTCTTCCGCGTCAGGGATTCAGAAAACGGGATTTCGACAATTTTGTTCGACATGAAATCGGGCTGGCCCAATTGAATTCTGTGTTTGGCATGTCAGGGAGATTAACACCACCCGGTGAAGCTGCGATTAAATACCGCCGTGAGAATGAGAGTCTGAAAGTGGAATTAGCTTTCTTCTCATCCAGCAAGTTCCGAAGCCAGATTCAGCCGGCTCCAGAAGATGTCGCCAATCATTACACCAACAACCTGGCAAACTACCGTGTACCTGAGAAGCTGGTTTTGAAGTACGTCGAATTCGGCCCGGATGACTATATGACTCCAGCGTTGGAGCAATTGAACGAGGGCGGTGAACTGGATGAATTGATTCAGTCGACTTACGAAACTCGCGGGGCCGATTCCTTCAAAAAACCGGATGGCACAGCCATGACCGAAGAAGAAGCCAAGAATTCGATCCAGGAAGAATACCAAACTCAGACAGCCACCCAGCTTGCCAGTGAAGCTGCAGCTGATTTCAGTAAAAGCCTTTTTGCAATCACTCCCGTGGTGAAAGAAAATCTGACCAAGGCAGCGACTGAAGTCGGTTTAGAAGTCAAGTCGACTCCTTCCTTTGACTCAACTCGCGGTCCTGCCGGTTTGAATCTTCCATTCGATTTTCCACAAACAGCCTTTGCGCTGAGTGACGAGGAGCCTTTCACCTTGCCGATCGTCCAAGGAAACAAGACTTACTTCTTTGCCTTTGACCGCAAGATCCCAAGTCAGATTCCGCCTCTGGAAGAGGTACAGTCCCAAGTTGAACAGGATTACATCAAAGAAGAAGCCATTGCTTTCGCCAGAAAACAAGCCGATGAATTTTTACCAACTCTGTCTGACTCTGAGAGTGGGACATTTGCTGAGAAAGTTGAAGCGGCTGAGAATGTCACGCTGGCACAACCAGAATCATTTACTACCGGATCTACTTTTATATCGGGGCTGCAGGGCAATGCCACGACCTCCGAAGTCAAGGACGCTGCTCTTGCGCTTGAAGTTGGAGGAATCAGTGAAGTAAAGAATACGCGAAACGGGGCGATGATTGTTCATCTGGTTTCAAGGGAAGCAGCGTCAGAAGAAGAGGTTGCCGAAAACATCGACACACAATTGGAACGACTTCGTCAGACACGGGGATTTGAGTCATTTGATGCCTGGCTCACCAAGGAAATGATCGAAGCTCAAGTCATGGCTCCTGCGCCTCCTGCTGTTGAAGAATCAGACACATCTGACGCAAGCGAGTCTTCGGATGAAGACACCTCAGATGAGTCGGCATCTTAATTAAGCAAGAAAAACACTCAGGAAACTATTTCAAAACCAGCCAAGCCGCAGGGGGCTCCTGCGGCTTGGTCTTTTTTTTAAGAGGAAGAACAAGGCGAGGAAAGAAATAGAAGGACACTTTATTGATAGTTTGCTTTCTGCGTCGGAAAGCGTCATGGTGGATATCTTGATATGCGTCCTATAACAGGTTTATCGAACAAAAACGGATTCAACTGGTTCAGCGCCGGTTGTTTGTTTATTTCTGCTACTTTGGCTTCCGGGCAAGCGGTGTACCAGTCTTCTGAAAAGTTTCGCCAACTGGACGAGGTCTGGCCAACAGCGAATGAATTTCGTACAGGGTCCGGCGCTCCTGGCTCAAAATACTGGCAGCAAAAAGTAGATTATATCATTGATGTTGAATTGGATGATGAAAATCAATCCATCAACGGATCTGAAACCATTACTTACCACAATCATTCTCCTCACACCCTGAAGTATCTGTGGCTCCAAATAGAGGCGAACTATTTTGATCCGCACAGTGAAGGACGGACGTCTAAAACCGATCGTCCACTGGGCAGAATGTCTTCCGACTCGCTGAAAAAAATGCTCGAAAGTAAAGCTTTCGACGGCAGCGCTGACATTCTCTCTGTAAAAGACGCCTATGGGAATCCACTCGATTTCACCATTGTGAAAACGATGATGCGAGTGGATCTACCCAAATCCCTGGCTCCTGGGGAAATGATCACTTTCAGCGTTTCATGGCGTTATCAGATTAATGATTCGGATCTGGTTCCAGCCCGGACTGGTTTTGAGTTTTTCGATGAAGACGGGAATTACATTTATGAAATGGCTCACTGGTTTCCACGTCTGGTTGCCTACACCGACTATCAGGGTTGGCAACACAAGCAGTTTGTGGGCTCGGGGGAATTCACACTGGAATTTGGAGATTATTTGGTTCGAATCACCGCCCCGGACGATCACGTTGTTGCGGCTACAGGCGTGCTACAAAACCCGGCTCAAGTACTGACTTCAGATCAGATTCAGCGTCTCGAACAAGCCAGAGACGCCGAAAAACCTGTATTTGTAGTGACACCAGAGGAAGCAAAAACTAACGAATCCACAGACCCGGAGGGAACTAAAACCTGGGTTTTCCACGCTACCAATGTTCGTGACTTTGCGTGGGCATCATCACGAAAATTCATCTGGGATGCATGGCTGCATAATGTAAATGGAAACCGCGTCATGGCGATGTCCTACTATCCGAATGAAGCCGAACCACTCTGGAGCACGTATTCAACCCAGTCCATCGTCCACACACTGGATGTCTATTCCCGTTACACTTTTACTTATCCATATCCGGTTGCCATCTCCGTGAATGGTCCAGTCTATGGAATGGAATATCCAATGATCTGCTTTAATGGTCCCCGCCCGGAAAAGGATGGAACTTATAGTCAAAATACAAAATACGGTCTCATTTCAGTCATCATCCACGAAGTTGGGCACAACTATTTCCCGATGATTGTCAACTCTGACGAGCGGCAATGGACCTGGATGGATGAAGGTTTGAATACCTTCCTTCAATACCTTTCTGAACAGGAGTGGGAAGAGGATTATCCTTCCCGTCGAGGTGAACCGAAGAACATTACAGGATACATGGCCAGTTCCTATCAGGTTCCGATTATGACTGACTCAGAATCCGTTCTCCAATTTGGCAACAACGCTTATGGAAAGCCTGCGACAGCTCTGAATATTTTGAGGGAAACAATCCTGGGCCGCGAACTGTTTGATTTTGCATTTAAAGAGTATGCGACCCGGTGGAAATTCAAACGTCCGAATCCTGCTGATTTCTTCCGTACGATGGAGGACGCATCCGGGATTGACCTGGATTGGTTCTGGCGCGGCTGGTTCTACACAACCGACCATACCGATATCTCTATCGAAGGCATACGTGAGTTCACGATTGAGACAGAAGCCAAGGCATTAGAAAACCCAAAACGCCAGACGGAACGTGATGAGGAACCAACAACTCTCTCTCAAAGCCGAAATCAGACACTACCAAAACGTGTGGACGCTTATCCTTACCTGAAAGATTTTTACAATTCTTACGATCCGCTGGCTGTTACTGAAAAAGATGAAAAAGATTTGGAAGATTTCCTCAAAAAACTGACAGAAGAGGAAAAGGCTTTCCTGGATGATCCACTACATTTCTATCTACTTGATTTCAAGAATATAGGTGGACTGGTAATGCCGATTATTGTCGAACTCACATTTGATGATGGGTCCACCTCAGAAGAAACGATCCCAGCGTTGATTTGGAGGCGTAACAGCGAGTCTGTATCGAAACTTGTTGTCACTGAAAAACCAATTGTCAGTGTACGTGTAGACCCGCACCTGCAGACAGCCGACACCAACCTTGAGAACAATGTCTTTCCAAGGGAGATACGACAGTCACGATTCCAGGTTTTCAAAGCACGGAAGAACAATGGAAATGGACCTTCAAATCCAATGCGGCGGGCTCAGCAGGAAGAAGAGAAACGCAAAAAAGAAGAAGCTGAGAAAGCCAAAGCCGAGAAGGCACAGGAGACAGAAGGTGACGAATCAGAAGCCTCGGAAGACGCTGATGGGAAACCATCTGATGAATCGGATGATGCCTGAAATATCCTCAGTTTTCACATATTCATCTTGCTGAATGATTCGAAAATGGCGACATCAGAAACTCTGGATACTTATCGCGACTGCTGCGGTTTGGATTGTGCCTGGCGCAGCTCTCCACGGTCACCGTTTCCATACAGTCTATGCCGAAGTTGAACGCATTTCGGATTCTGGAGAGCTGCAACTGGCAATTCGTGTTGCTCCGGAGGATCTGGCAGCTGCCTACAGGTTGGAAAAGCCTGAAGAGCAGCTGGATCCTGACACTCTGAGTCCGCCTGATGATTGGATCACCCACTACCTGAACAAGGCTATCCTCTTCAGGTCGGAGACAGACGATAAATGGAGTCTTCTTCCCAAATTGAAATGGGTTGGTATGGAACGCCTTGAGACAGAAACCTGGATTTATCTGGAGGGAAGTCTTCTCACGGGGTTGAGAACCACTCAGATTCGCAGCCATTTTTTCTTCGAGTTTGAAGGAGCGCTAAGTAATATAATTGTGTTAAGGGAAGGTGATTGGAGAAAAACTCTCCACTGTAGCCCGATCCTGAATGCAGCCACAAATTTGGAAAAACCTTCTACAAATAAGGTCCCAATCAACCCAACCCAAATCGACCCTCCGAACCCAGAAGGCAACTCTCAGATTTACTGATCAAATCTCAATACCTTTTCGATATCTGAAGTTTGTGAGCGCTGGCCACCCAACCAGTGAAACAATTGGGAGTCTGCCACTACCTGAAAATAATTCTCATCTCAATTATAACCATTGCTCTTGCAACTTCTCTTGAAGCTCATCCCAACCTTCAGGAATATTATTCCATGGCTGTATGGTATATGCTCAACGGCTTCACTACTTTGCGATCCTCCAGATTTTCCAGTTCTGACTCTGCCCGAAAACCTGGAATCGACTGAAATCATTAGAGATACTCAGAATACAGAAACCTTCGCACACACAAACAATATACCCACGCTAGACGCAGAAAATGAGGGGTTAAATCCATTAGTCAAGTGGTTGTGGTCTGATGCAGAGTTAGAATTGCAGAATCGGACCTACTATTTCTACAGGCGCTTCTCAAACCGAAATCCTCAGGAAGCATTGGCAACTGGGGGAGCCATTCCATATCGATCAGGATTCCTGAATAAAACTCTCCGATTTGGAGTCACCCCCTTCGTATCTCAAAAACTATATGGTCCAAGGAATCGGGACGGAAATCAGCTTCTGCGCCGTGGACAGCGGAGCTTTATCACACTGGGAGAAGCTTATCTGGAATTGAACCAGGAAAATTTCCAAACCCGATGGTTCAGACAGGAACTGGATTTTTCTTTTGTTAATGGATGGGATACAAGAATGGTCCCTAAAAAATTTGAGAGCGCTTATTTTAACTGGCAACTCGATTCGCACTTGAGGATTTCTCTCGCACAAACGTTTCAAATCAAAGACCGAGATGAGATAGAATTCCATTCTCTGGCTGAAGAGTTGGGAGTATCCGAACGGCAACACGGATTGACTTCGCTCAGAGTAACAGGAACGCCCGGTTCTCTCTTTCGATATGAGTGGACCACCCACCAGTTCTGGGACTCCTGGATTATATTGCATGGTGAG
>JAUIHU010000112.1 GCA_030432175.1 Verrucomicrobiia bacterium
TTTGAAAACTCGAATATCCCTGCCAACAATTCGATCCGCAGCCAGTCGAGCCATCAAATCGTCTGCATAAATAGAATCCGGCGTGGAGACCAATCGATAACCCTGATGAGGTTTCGCTTCAATGACGTAACCCAGTTTGCGCAGGTCTTCGATACGAGCCCAAATCGCAGCGCGACTCACTCCGAGTCGTTGAGCCAGCTCAGCTCCAGAAACAGGATCTCCCTGAGATTGGCGAAGCGCGTAAAGTATTTGTTCGTCAACTGACATGGATCTTGGAGTTTTACTCAGGTTCGGTGGACCCTTCGAGAACCAAACCTTTCGTATCTGGCGCTTTTTCATACCAGAGCGCCAGAACTTCTCTCAAATGGTTCGCATATTTATAGTGCGCGCCAGTTCCTGTCCTCAACTCCGCTTCATAAATAAACTTATCAGCAGTAGTGTTGTGCTCGAAAGGAAACTGAACACCCAAGTACGTCCAATAAATGTAATCCCATTCCCCACTTTTGAGTTTTTCCCATGCGCGCCGCATGAGCCTCGCCCGTTTCTGAGCCAGCTCGCTGACATGCTTCATCGGTTCCTCTAACTCAGTGGGTAAATCGGACGGTATTTGATCCAGCGCCGCATAAAATCCCCGTGGAATCTGCGGACAGTACTTGGTTCCAGTTCGGTGACGGTTCAGGTCCCGGATTTCAGCAAACGCCATCGCCTGCCAGCCAAAACGGATCAGTGTGCGTTCCAGTTCGGAACCCATCCAGGCATAGCGATTGTCATGATATTGCAGCGCTGATTTAAAATCACCTGAAGCCAGGCTGGTCGGTTTCGCAAGATCCAGATACGGGTCGGAGTCCGCTTCGCTTTCAGATGTAAATGGGTCTTCATGGTTTTGAGCAAATGACGACCAGGACTGCCATTCGTCTGAAAGCCCAGCCTCCATCGATCTTTGAGCCACTGCATGTTTCAGCAATCGTGGAGCAGCCAAACCAAGTTCTTCTGCCAGTTGAGCCCCAAGTTTCTGCGCCTCGGGCAGCGTCAAACTGCGAAGTTTCTGGATACAATTCACCCAGGCTCTGGCGGACATAACCAGCATGACATTGGTCTGGCAGGCATTAGGCAGAAAGTATCGGGCTCGATCAAAACCAAAGTTGCGTCGTAAACGCAGTTCCTTTTTGCGCGCTTTTTCTGACGGATCTTCAATCAGCGTTCGTGGAATTCCCATCAGCTCGGGACGTAACTCCGCCAATCGCTCCCAAGCGCTGAGTGCGGTTTGATAATCTTCAAAAGCGGACTGCATGTTTTCCAGCCATTCTGCCCGGTCACTGGACGGAATTCCTATTGTTTCAGGATCTGGCAATCCCTCAGGTCCCAGTTGAATATAACGCGTGGAAGATTCCTGTCCTCCGGCTGTGGGAACCAGTGTCCAAAGATAATATGCCAGCCAGACTGAAACTCCATCAATGAACATGGCTACAGGAGCCATATCCGCAATGGATTGATGTCCGTAGTCGATCATCCGGAAAATGGAATCAACTGACTTATCGATATTGTCGGGATCAATCCGTTTCAGGATGGATTCTAAACCTTCATTATTACGTGAATACCTCGCGCCGCTGGCGGCCAATGCCTCAGGAGTCAGAGCGGGACGCCCGGCGGCTTCGGAAGCTTCGGTGGGTCGCAGGGCGACTTGTGTAACTCGAATCATGGAATTGTAAAAATTTTATAACCAAGAATCAGAACTCATCCGTTTAAGAATTTGGATCCTTTAAAAGTTCTGAAACTGTGAGTCCAATATCTTTGGCAATTTGGCGCAATAAGTTTGGTGAAATATCTCTGCCCTTATGGTCAGGGACAGTGGTTTGTCGACCATCAATATGTTTGAACTGGCAATGGGAACCGCGCTTCCTGATCATGATAAAACCGTGTTTCTCAAGCAGTCGGATGACTTCTATAGGTTTAAGAACTGGAATTTGCCCCATTTAAGAGATAGTGATTGATTGCGTTCCGACAAAATCTGAATCCAGGACTGGTTCGCCATCCTCAAGCAGCATTTCAATGACATCTTTGAGATTTAGTGCAAGTTCATCAATTGTTTCTCCTTGCGAATGCGCTCCTGCAAAGCCTGGTACGTAACCTACAAAAAGACCTGTGTCCGGACATTTTTCAATTACAGCCGTATATTGTCTCATATATAAAAATTATTATCCCAGTAAAAGCTTCTCATACAAGCGCTCGAATCGATTTGGATTCAATGATATTCAGGTATCTGGATCAATCTTACTCAGTCCTTCATTCACCGTCCAGAAGAGAGGGCTTCGCGAAAGTTCCTGGGTCCAGTTCTTCTCAGTACAAGTCATGAAAACCTGGCCCCGAGACTGATGTGTATTCTCAAGTAAAGGCAATAAAGCCGCCCGGCGATGAGCGTCCAGTTCACCCATGATATCATCAATTAAAAGGATGGGTGGGACACCATGAACCTTTGTCAAAAACTTGACTTGCGCGATTTTCATGGCAATGGCGACGGATCTTTTCTGTCCTTCACTGGCAAACTGAGCCACTGGTTTTTCGTCCAGCGCCAGTTTTAAATCATCCCGATGAGGCCCAATAACGGTGTGCTTCTGAAAACGCTCACGCTCCCTCGATTTGCGAAGTTCAATTGTGAAATCCTCTTTTACAGAAGGCTGATAAGCAAGCTGAAGCGCTTCCCCAGATCCAGACGCGACAGTTTCGTAGGCTTCCATCGCAGTTTTAGCGAGTTCAGGAAGCAGTCTGGCTCGCGCTTCCATGATTTTTTCTCCTGATTTCACCAAAGAAGGTGTGAAGGATTCCACAAGGCGTTCATCGACCAGACGTGGATCTCCCTTCATCGCTGCGTTTCTAGACATTAATGCGCGTTGATAGATTTGGAGTTCGTTCAAAAATGCAGGAGAGCATTGCGCAAGGATGTAGTCCAAATAACGTCGACGTCCCTTGGAAGGGCCTTTCACCAACAACAAATCGTCGGAACAGAAAACAACTGCGCGCAAAACTCCAAAATAATCCGACACTTTAAAAATCGGGGTCTGATTCAGGGAAAGCTTTTTCTCACGTGGCGACCAATAATACTTCACTTCATGGGTTTCCCGACTCAGCGCCTGGCCGCCAATGAAAAAACCTTTTTGTCCGTGACGGATCATTTGGGTCGAGCCCACTCCCCGAAAAGAACGTAAAGTGGCCAGCGCATAAATCGCCTCCAGAATGTTGGTTTTCCCGCGACCGTTCCGTCCCATGAAGATATGGAATCCTGGATCGAATTGCACATCCAGCCGCTCATAATTTCTGAACTGGCGCAGCCTGAGTTGTGTTAATCGCATATCCCGGAACAATCTGGTCGGTTAGTCGAGTAATGTGAGCCACGGTGATCATCCGTGCCCCAGCCCTCTCATGGAACCGTACTTACGCCGTATACGGCTCCTGTTTCAAGTATCTTCATTTAATATCCGTCAATATCCCGGTATCCAGTTTGTCCATTTCGATCATTTCCAATTCTCTGAACCAGCTATTGGGCATTGATTAGCTTTCTATTGGACTGCGTGAGTTGCGCCAGCATTCTCATATAGATTTTAACAAAATCCCTTTCATATCCCATTTGCCTCAATCGCCGAGGCAACCGGCTTGGACGTTTCCACAGAGCTAGCTGTTTGGCTTGAAGCCTTCGTTGTATCCACGCCGAAAGTTCTCCAAACAACCCTTTGCAGTTAGCCATCCGAAAATTACTCGCAAACTCTCTCATCACTGGATTGAGATCATCAATCACTTTCTCAAGATTGACAGGACTCTTGCGTCGGGCCAGTTCCTTCACATTGGTTTTGAATGCGTGTTGCTTCAATGAAGTGGACACCGAAGAGTGTTCCGCTTCAGACGGAACCGCCGGAAAAGAGATTGAGCTCAGTTAAAGTTGCCGAGTAGAAAGGTAGATCAGAATGACGAAGCGAAAAAGAAGGAAGATCAATTCAGAAGAGAAAGTGAAAACGTTCTCAGCTCCTACCCTGGTATTGCCGATCGCATGCTAAGTCAACTGGAAGCCTGAAGGGAATCAGTAAGAGCGAAGCAGATCCATTGATTGTCACCAATGGACGATTTCCTCTCGATACAACATTTCGTTGTCCGCTAAACTCAGTCCTGGTCCAATCAGTTACCCTGAAAGGATGATGATGAATAATCTCATTTGCTTATTAAATGGAGTCAACTCTTTGAGTCAACAGCTGTGGCTGCTGGTGGAGCCGGTTCAGCTTTTTCAGTTGCTTCTGATTTTTGCCTTGGCTTGTCTACATCCAGGTTTTCAAAATCCACAAAATCTTTCAATCGAACATCCAATCCATGGGAACCCAACTCACCATGAACGATGCGAAGAGTGACGTTGTTTAAAAAATTTCTACTCCCCATCATCCGCACCAGGACTTTTCCATCCCGTGTTCGTTGATCTTTTAATGGTGTCCACCCAAAAACAAACTCATCATTCTCATCAGCGATCTCCAGGCTCACATGCTGAAATTTTCCAGATTGAACGGCAGGATTAAACTCCATCTCAACCCATGCCTGATCCGGACCACCAGCTTTGGCTCTGACCTCGATTTTCAGTTCAGCAGCATCCTCCCGGGTAATTGTCCTGATAGAAATCAGACCAAACGAAGTTTCGCAGGCGGCGACAATAAGGATCAATAATGCAAGTATATGTTTAGTTTTCATCCAGATTAAACGCACCAACGAACCATTTCTTAGATTTTTCTCAAAACACACTATCTATCCCTGAATTTCATAACTTTGCGCCTTAGCGTCTTCGCGTGACACCTCCCCCTTCATCCCAGCATTTCATAAATCACCTTCCCGTGCACATCGGTCAATCGGCGCTCAATCCCGTTATGGTAATAAGTCAACTTCGTGTGATCCAACCCCAGCAACCAAAGGATGGTCGCATGAAAGTCATGGATCGTTGAAATCTTTTCCGCCGCCTTAAACCCAAAGTCATCTGTAGCGCCATAACTGGTTCCACCTCGCACGCCTGCCCCGGCAAGCCATGCGGTGAAACCATGCGGATTGTGATCCCGCCCATAGGTTCCCGCCTGCAACATCGGCATACGTCCGAATTCTGTCGCGAAAACAACCAGCGTGGACTCCAACATGCCCCGCTGTTTGAGGTCCTTCAGCAAACCGGCGACCGGCTGGTCCAGGATTTCTCCATGCACGTTGTACTGTGACTCCAACTGACTGTGCCCGTCCCAATTCAGCGCTCCGCCGGATGCATAAGCTCCATTGAAAAGCTGAACAAATCTCACCCCTTGCTCGACCAGCCTTCTCGCCAGAATACAGTTCCGGGCAAATGCCGCCTTGGTTCCGTTAGCGCTGTCGGCTCCGTACAACTTCAAAATATTTTCCGGTTCACGACTGATGTCCGAGACTTCCGGAACACTCAACTGCATCCGCGCTGCCATTTGATAACTTTCCAACCGCGCCCGCAAATCATCGTCTCCAGGATAATCCGACTGATAAGCCGATTCGATTTCACGAAATGTTTTTAAAACGGCAGCGTCGGTGTCCGAGCTGATGGATTCCGGGCGGTTGAGAAATCGGATCGGTTTGGTGGAGGAAAATGGAACACCCTGGACGGCTGCCGGAAGAAATCCATTCGCCCAGTTGTTGGGTCCGGATTGCGGCATGCCTCTCGGATCTTCAATCGCAACAAACGCCGGCAGGTTTTCATTCAGGCTACCCAGCGCAAAATTCACCCAGGATCCCATGCTCGGAAAGCCCTCGATGACAAATCCGGTATTCATGACATTTTCCGCCGGACCATGGGTATTGGATTTGTTCGTCAGAGAATGAATGAAGCACAAATCATCCGCCAGCTCCGCAATGTTGGGCAGCAGATCGGAAATCATTTTCCCGCACTGCCCTCGCGGCTTGAAGTCCCAGTAAGGCCGAGTCAGCGCTCCGTTCGGACCTTGAAACGAAACCAGCCGCTCAGCTCCGGGTAAGGGTTTCCCGTGCATGCGGATGAGTTCCGGTTTGTAATCAAAGGTATCCACCTGACTCAAAGCGCCGGAGCAGAAGATCACGATAACCTGCTGCGCCTTGCCTGGGAATTGCGATGGATGACTCGGACCGCTGAACAGCTTTGGCTTTACGACTTCTTTTGCAAGCGTGGTCAAAGCTCCCAGTCCGGCGAGTCCCATAGGAGCCAGGGAAAGAAAGTCACGACGGGAAAGTGGATTGGGACGGGTGGAAAAAATCGACTTCATTTTGATGTGAGATTGTCTGATTCAGTCGAGGTAAAGGAAGGCGCTGGAGTTAAAAAGTACTCGAAATACTTGTTCCAATCCGTGGTTCCTTGCGAGTTGAGTGAGTTGCTTCATCTCGGACGGATCCGGATCTCGTAACCAGATCAGCTGAGTCGCTCGGCGGATGGCGCATTCGGTGTCAGTTTGTGAAAGTTCCTGCCGGATTCGTTCAGTGGCAAATTCCGCCTGCCTCAAAACAAAAGGACTGTTTAATAAACCCAACGCCTGAATCGGTGTGATAGATCGTGTCCGCTTCGGCTGCATTTGCCCGAAGTCCGGACAGTCCAACGCGCCGAAAATGTCGATGGCCTGCATGCGAATCTTATGAGCGTAAATCATGCGTCGCCATCCATTCTCGTCAAAGGTTTCCTTGGGATGATAATCCGAAAGGCCGCCACGTTGATTGAAGAAATCAAATCCCGGACCGCCCATCTTCAGGTTTAGTTTGCCACTGACTCGCAGGATTGAATCCCGGATGGCTTCGGCTTCCAATCGTCTTGGTGGAAATCGCCATAGCCACTTGGACTCAGCATCGACTTCCAATCCGCGTTCATTCGGTCGACTCGACTGCCGGTAAGTTCGTGTCATCAGAATCTCTTTGTGAAGCGCCTTGAGAGATCCGTTGTTCTTTTGAAGAAAAAGAGCCAACCAGTCCAGCAACTCCGGATGCGTAGGAGCGGTTCCCTGATTTCCAAAATCAGACGGAGTGTTGACCAACCCTCGACCGAAATGATGTTGCCAGACCCGGTTAGCGATCACTCTCCAGAACAGGGGATGCTCCGTGATGGTTTCGACAAATGCTTTTCTGCGTTGATTCTCAGCAGCGTTGATTTCCAATCCCAAATCGCCCAATACTACCGGAACCGCCGGAGCTAATGCATCGGCCCGCTGCATCGGATCTCCCCGCTTCAGTAACCAGGTCGTCGGAGGATCATCATTGAAGCTGGCAGCGTAGGTCTGAGGTCCAGATTTCAAGCGACCCACTTCGTTTCTTAAATGCTGAATGGATCCCGTCAGCTTCAGTAGCGACTGAACTTCATCCCTGGAAAGTCCTGCAATTTGAACCTGCTCAGCCGAACGGCGGTCAGAAATCCTCGGCGCTCGATCCCGGGTATGCGCGACTTCGATCCAATCTCCGCACGAATTAAGTACCTCAATCCGGTAATTCACCGGAACCGAATACCCGGCCCGCCAGAAAATTCGATCAATCTCCTCAGCCTCAGCCAGTTCAATCTCAATCCAGGCCGCTCCTCCCTGACCTGCTCGCCAAGGGAAATCCTGCCGATCATCGTATCTGCCGTCATTGAGATTATCCGGATGCCGGGTTTGATTTTCCAAAGCAAAACTGGAAGCCGTCGCCGTTGCTCCTAAACTGGCCAACGCCACATTCCGGGATGAATCTTCAGTTGAATCGGGCGCCCAGACTTCAAATTCATAAAGGGACGCCGAAGCATTGGATTCCGAAGCGTCAATCCACATCCGGACTTTTTCAGCTTTTATCGGATCAAACAACGCCTCCTCAACTCCACTCAGCGGAGGACGCAACCCGTGTTGACGCCAGGTTTGCTCATAAAGTTGCTCCTTCTCCCGCAACTCCTCCTCCAGAGGAACCGCCTTTTGGACCCACTCGTCATTCTCAGGACCTCTCAACCGCCGGTCGCCATATTGCAATCCGGCGAAGACCGCCTGCATGGCGTAATAATCCTTCTGAGAAATCGGATCGAACTTGTGATCATGACACCGCGCGCATCCCACCGTCAGTCCGAGAATCCCCTGACTGACCGTCCGAATTGTTTCATCCAACTCATCCTGCCGAGCCTGCCGCATCGATTCCTCGTCACGTCCAATCTGCCCCGGTAAATTAGCCGGCCCCGCCACCAGAAATCCCAGAGCCGCATCTTTCTCTGTCAGATCCCCGGCCACCTGGTGGTAGACAAACTCGGCGTAAGGCATATCAGCATTCAATGCCTCGATCACCCAATCCCGATAATGCCAGGCATTCGGACGCGGGAGATTGGTTTCAAAACCGACCGTCTCCGCCCAACGAATCACATCCAGCCAATGTTGAGCCCAACGCTCCCCATATCGCGGAGAAGCCAAAGCCTGATCCACCCAACTCTCATAAACTCTCTCCCAATCCGCCTCAGAATTCAAAGCTGCCTGAAGCTCCTCCGGATCAGGCGGCAAACCGGTTAAATCCAGAGAAACGCGCCGCAATAATCTGCCTCGGTCTGCTGGAGGCGAGATTTGCAGATTTTGGATGTCCAATTTTTCCTGAATGAATCGATCGATTGAGTGAGCCAAATCTTTGACACCCAAATTTAAGGTCTTCTGCTCACTGAAATGTTTGACACCCAAGTTTAAAGGCTGAAGGGACCACAATTCTGAAGGGTTTCCGTGAAGTGTCAGAGAAAAAAGTGAACAGAACAACTGCAGAAATACAGGGAGAATCCACCTGTATGAATAGCAAAAGGATGCCTCAATTTTCCGGACCATCCTTCAACTCTGAAGGAAATCGCTAAAATTGGACACCCATTTTTTGAACCAAATGATCCGAGCAAGCCTGTCCTCACTCAATCTTCAATAGATTTTCACTCTTCCAGATCCATGTATTGGCTCTGAATTTCCCGAATCAGTTTCGCATTTACGGTTTTCAGGATATCCACATTCAGTGGATCTCTAATAGGGCTATTTTGTGGAAGAGCCAGACTGTAAGATTCGGAATTAAGAGTTCCAGGCAGGATTTCGCATTGGAGAGACTCGTCCTGACTCAGCATGTACTCTAATCCAACGCGGTCATAGAGAATGGCATCCACTTCCGAATTCTGAATCCCAAACACCGCTTGCTGTACGGTTGGATAACTGGAGACCGTCCAACCCTGATCCAGAGCGAAACGTTCGCCTGAGGAGCCTTTAACAGTGGCTATTTTCCAATCTGAAAATTTCTGACTGCGAGAGAGATTGCCTCCCAGGTTTTGCACTGTCAAAGCCGAGGCAATGGCAGCGGTCATACCGGAAATCAGAATCAATCCAGCGAACATCCAGACCAATCCAAAGATTCTTCCTAATAAAGTCTTTGGAGCCTTATCTCCGTACCCCACCGTCGTCATCGTCACTGCAGACCACCAAAATCCAGATCCAATCCCCTGCCACCAGTGTCCACCAAAATCGCTGGGATTGTGCCTGCGTTCAACCATCCAGATTGCCACACCCGTGATGGCCAGCAAAAGAATCAAACCACCAATAGCAGCCAGGAACTCTATGGAAATCAGATTCTTCAACCAAACCCATTTCCCCTGAATGGAAGGATGAATCGCCAAAGCCTGCCCCGTAAAGAAGTAAGGATGAGTCAGATCAAGCAGACGTTCTCGTTCAGCGGTTGCAGTGATCGCTCCCAGCGCAACATCAGCCTCTCCATCCGCCACCAGATTCAACAACTCTTCCAGTGTTTCCGTCGGATAAAATTCGTAAGACCACCCCAGATCGTCCGCCATCTTTGTCCACAAATCGACACTGATCCCTGTCCATGCGCCGGATTCATCTTGAAATGCAAAGGGCGGTGTGGACTTGATCGCCACCTTGTAACCGACTTCCGCATTCTGATCTGGAGTTGATTCAGACTCCTGAGCAACCAAAGACCAGACCAATCCACTGAGAAGAAAAACTGCAGCAAATACTGTTTTGGAAATACCTGTTTTTATCTGTGGTAGAACATTCACAATTATTCAGACTGAATGAAATCATTCGACAATCCAACGTTGAATTTTGAACCAGCAATTAGAGAAAAATCTTTGACACCCAAAAAAAGTTGCCCGGCGCTTTTTTTCTCTAATGCCTAGAATCGCAATCCGCCAAACGTGCGGATGATCGTCGTGAAGGCGCGCAGGCCAACCGTAAAGCTCGACGGCGAATTGAGTGACATGCGCAACAATCCGCGAATCCAGCTCGGCTGGATATTGCTCAGTTTGTCGGCCACGTTGAGCCCGTAATTGACCAGCACCGTATTGCCGATCCTCT
>JAUIHU010000113.1 GCA_030432175.1 Verrucomicrobiia bacterium
ACCAGGCGACTTGAACTGGAACCGTATTGTACCCGGGACGATTCGATCCATTTTGGAAGGAGTGGCTCCAATTATCCGTTCAGATGGAGAGTTTGTGCGTGATTATTTTCATGTGGATGATGCTTCTTCAGCCTATCGCGCTTTAGCAGCCAGCATGCATGAACGTCCTCAGGCGATTCTGGGACAGGCTTTTAACTTCTCTTATGAGCGTCCAATCAGTGTCAAGGCTTTGGTGGATATTCTGTTGAAACTGATGGGTTCAGATCTCCGTCCAGAAATTCTCAATCAGGCAAGTAATGAAATTCGTAACCAGTTCCTCAGCTCTCAGAAAGCCCATGAAGTTCTGAATTGGAGTCCTCAGAAGGATTTCGAAACCGCTTTGCAATCGACGATTGATTGGTATCGCGAGTTTTTGAACCGGGACCGAATCGAATGAAATTGAGATTGTTAGCTTAAGATTGGAATATTTCTGTCGATTCGCCTGGACAGATCCTTTATAGAAATGGACCCATTAATGAAATCGGAACGACCACACCTGATCATGATCTCCGCCATGTATGAAAATGGCGGCAACACCATGCACCGCAGCCTCGACGGACACAGCCGTCTGGCTTCTTATCCATTCGAATCTCAGTTAGGCACAAGATTGACCAGTGACTTGATGGAATCGATGTTTCCCTTCAAGTATCGCTGGCCGGAGTTTCCCCTTGCATCAACTGTTGATCGGGATTTTGAGCTTTTCTTTGACGAAGAAATGAAAACCCGCGTCCGCAATCCCAAGGGCAGCAAATTTAGAGATGCGGATCTTCAAGTTGAGGAACAAGAGCGGAAAAGGATTTTCATCGAAATCATGGAGAGACTGCCCCGAACACGGGGAAATCTGGTTATGGCTTTTTATGAGGCCAGTTTCCGAAGCTGGAAGAATTTCTACGGCTCTGTCGATGAATTGGCAGCTTATGTCGGCTACAGTCCAATCATTGGTGTCGATGCCGACAAGATACTAACCGACCTGAAAGATGCTCACGTGCTTCATGTGGTTCGAAATCCTTATTCTGCATATGCGGAAACATGCAGACGTCCTTTTCCACTTTCACTGGAAAATTACACCATGATCTGGAACTGGGTGCAGTATCTGGCTCAAGTGTTCGCAGCCAAGTTCCCGAACAGATTTCATATTGTTCGATACGAGGATTTTGTAGCTGATCGCGATGGAACGATGAAATCAGTGGCTGGAAAATTAGGAATAGATTTTGAAGAAATACTGTTAAAACCTTCCTGGAACGGAACGGTTTTAGGTCAGGTCTATCCGTGGGGAACCATTCGCGAACCCTCTCCCCAAACCAACCGTGAAACTGCTGAAGTCCTTTCTGCTGATCAATGGGATCGTATTCGCGAACTCTCACTGGCTAATCTGAAATCGTTAAATTACGAGGACTGGAAAAAAGAGGGATGAGCGCCGACACGGACTGGGATTTTCGTTGCAAAACTTTTTTGTGGAAGGCGGATGTTCCAGTCGCGGACCCTACTCTTCAGCGATTGGGAGAACTGAAAGACGCTTCTGTTCGCTGTGAAAACTGGCTGAAAGGTTGGCAGGAGAGGTTGAGTGATTTTCTTGCCCTTCCTGTCCCAGAGCTTGATCTTTGTCCTCTTTCCAAACAGGGGACTTTTCATCTGAGCTTCAATGTCCGGCATAAAACCAATCAGTGGTTTTTAAAGACTTCCATACCCAATCTGGACATGCTTTCGGAAGATCTGACCTTTGAAACCTGGCTGCAGGATCAGAGTGTCAGCGATGTATTCTCCTTACCCAAAACTTTGTTTACCTGGCAGGATGCTTCGGAATATCGTGGCAGATTGACTCGTTGGGTTGATCCTGACAGGTTTTTTCAGAAGCTGGATGAGCAGTCTGATTCCAATGAGGCTTTGCGTTATCAACGTTTGGGTGTCGCTTTGGGTAATCCTTACTGTGATGTTCGGTTTTCAGAAAATTGTCAGCTCTGGGGATGGTTTCATCCGAATTACCTGTGTCACATTACTTCAAAGGCTTCTAATCATTCCAGGAGTGCTGAACATTGCATCTCTGGCTTTTCCTCATGGGAAGATTATTTTCTTAGCAATCTGGAACAGCATTTCCGGATTTTGGTTGATGGAGAAGAGCTGGATACATCTTTGTTAAGGGAATTTTGGAAGTGGATGGAGTCCAATGAACTTTTAGAAATCCTCAAAACAGCCAAACCTCAACTGCTTCATGGAGACATGGGCACAGGTAATTTGTTCTGGGATGCAGAGAACTCCAGACCTGGTCTCGGCGATTGGGAAGATCGGTTGATTGGAGATCCGGTGTTTGAGTTAGCCGGATGGGCCACATTTTTCAAATCACCTCCAAAACTCGGATGGGTCTGGGAAGGATACCGTGAAGCTGCATTTGGTGAAATGAACGAATCTGAGGAAATGAGGCGACGCTTCTGGCTTTACTACTGGAGAATTGCTTTGGCCAAATCCGCGCATCGGTTTCGATTTGGGTACACGGACCCCAAGGGCGCCGCTCCAGCAATTTGTAGAGTATTAAAAGGGTACGAAGGCTGGATAAACAATGCCGATTTTTCAAATGCCAAAACCTGGAAAGATCCTGTGAAGGTAGAATAATAATAAAAATAATACTGAAGTGTCTTCCCCGGTGAAGTGAGGCTGCTAATGTTAAAATTTAAATCACCCTGAAAGGGGCACATTTGTATTATGGGGCTTATTCAATCAGATTCTGAATCAACCCTTGAAATTTAAGTGTCATTTCAAGAATTGACGTGCCCAGGTTCATAAAACCTTCAAAATGACCAAGGTCCAATCGTCCTTGATCGGCGCTCCATCCACAAAAGCGTTGGTCTCTCTAAAAATCGCCTCCACGATTTCTTGCGCTGAACAATCCCGGTGATCCTGGATCACCTTCAAGACCCGGTCCTCTCCGAAGTCTTCACCTGAGGGATTTTCAGCTTCCATAAAACCATCAGTGAGAGCCACTACCAGATCTCCATGATTTAGAATAATATCATCTGACGAGACATATTCTGCGGCATCAAACATACCCAGGGGCATGGCCTGACTGCGGATTCTTCTCCGGATGTCTCCATCTTTTGCGATGATAAATCCATCTGGATGTCCTGCATTGTTGCAATGTAAACGGCGCGTTTCCAATTCCAGTCGCAGCAACATCATCGTGACGTGCATTCCAAAACTGACATCCTCAGCGATGACCTTGTTCGCTCGTGTCAGAATATCTCCCGAATCGACTCGGTTGTGTGTGAGAATTCGCAAATACGCCCTGGTTTCAGCCATCAGCAGGGCGGCTCCCAGCCCATGGCCTGTAACATCTCCCACGACGATTCCAAGGTCGCCATTGACCATTGGAAGAAAATCATAATAGTCACCACCGGTAGAGTCTGCAGGCAATGAACGACCTGCAAGATCGAATCCGGGAAGATCCGGCGCTTTCTCAGGGAAAAGTCTTTCTTGAATTTCTCCAGCGACTTCCAATTGTTGGCGCTGTTCAGAAAGCTCGGCTTCCGCTTTTTTACGTTGGGAAATATCGCGAATGAACGCTGCAAACCAGTATTCCTGATTCATCTGTACTTCGCCAAAGGCAATTTCGATATGAATCTCTTTGCCGTCCTTAGTAATACCCATCGTCTCACAAGTTTGTGAATAGAATGACTTTCCACGATTGTTTCCCAGAGAGCAGGTGAGCGTCGGGTTATTGACGGGAGATAAATCACCTGGTTGAAGGTTCTCCAGTCTTTTTCCTATGATTTCATGGGGTTCAAATCCAAATACATGTTTGGTGGCTGGATTCACCAGGCAAATCATCCCCTCTGCATTGAGAAGTATTATCGCATCTGGTGAGGATTCCCAAAGCAGTCGGTACCTTAATTCGGTCTGTCGGGCGATTTCAGCTTGCTTCCTCTGATTGGAACGAACTTTGGCTTCATTCAGTTCTCTTGTGACCACCGGGGCAAGTCGAGCAAGATTTCCTTTCATCAGGTAATCATGAGCGCCTGCTTTCATGGCGCTCACCGCGGTTTCGTCCCCGATAGCTCCTGAGATTACAATGAATGGGATATCCAATTTGTGTTTTTGAACTAACCTTAACGCATCCAATGCGCTGTAGTCCGGCAGGTTATAGTCAGCCAGAATCACATCCCATTTTCCTGATTTGAGCGCGCGTTCCAATTCCTGTTCTGTTTCAACTCGCTTGAAATCTGGAACAAAACCCGCGACGGCCAGGTTTCCAATAGCAATCAATGCATCCGATTCACTATCTTCCAAGACCAGGACTTGCAGCTTCTTAGGACTCATCGTCTTTTGCCCACTCCTTTTCGAATATGATGAAAGTGTTATTCAACGAGCAAAACCCTGTAAAATGCAGCGCTTTGCAAAGGATCTCTGTCGATAACCCTGTTTGATATTGTTGGGACACCCACATTTTGCCAATCCGGATCTGAAAGTGAAATGGTCCTTTGGAGCTGAAAACGACCGCCAACTTCTGGATCCCAATATACAATGATACCTCTTTGATTAAATCCAATGCCGAATATCTCAGGAGCCACAATTGGGGGTTCCAATTCTCCAACCAGGTAGCGTCCATAGCCATAAATTCCGGAACTCCACAAAATTTCAAATGTATCTGGTTTGGCGCGAGGCGGTATTGAAGTTCTGAGAGTTCCGTGCGTTGAATGAAACAGCGCAGCAGGATGATCCTCAGCAGGTATCAATTCCATCGATTCGTTCACTGGAATAAGGTGAGTCGCTAAAGCAGCGCCACCATCTCTTGGGTGCAGCGCCAACCAGCCAGGAGTTGGAGATTCTAAATCAAGCAATGATGAGTTGTAACTGGGTGTCGAGTAGGTCACGATCCAGTTTGAAATGCCTTGCAAAGTCTCTGGCAACGCTACTTCTGTTAAAAATTGCGGTTGGTATGCGGGTTGATTTTCATTTGAAGGAATTCCAGTCAGTTCAATCGCTGTTGTTTCTAACAATTCCCAACCACCTCCAAAGGATGTGGTTAAAAGGTATCTGAGCACGGAAGTCTCGCTCAATCCATCGTTCGCTCCAGGATATGTCGTTGCGAAAACCCATTGTCCGATTCTTTGCCCATCCAGCATTCCAAGATAAGGCAGACTCACGCCGCCGGAAGCAGCTTCAAAACCATTCTCCAGGCTCCATGAAGCTGTAAAGGTTTCTCCATTACTGGTTTCAATATAAATAGGCCCCATTCCAGGACGCCAGGTTTTACCGGTTGCAATGATTTTTAAATCAGATCTGGATCCTTGAGATTGAATGGAAGCCCATCGCCATTCAGGCCAGAAAGGGGATCCATCATCAGGTTGACGGTAAATGATTTTAGGAACACCAAATTCTGGAAGATCAGGGGTGGATGTGACTGGCGCGACCACCTCATATTCAAGGATCATATTTTTGTAACCAACCAGGATGGATCCATAATCGGTCACATCAAAAGTAAAATAATAGTCTAGCGAAGAACCTCCGGCTTCAAGGAAATCGCTGTCCAAAGCCACCGGTACAATCCCTATATGCAAAGCCACTCCATTGGGCTCTCCGGTTTCGTGATTGATCCAGATCAGGGATCTGTCGGGGTAAGCATCGGCAATCGCTGAGTTAAATTCGTCACTTGTTTCATCCACGCCATTTTCCCGAATCGCAAGAAGTAACCAGGAGTCATTGTACCGAACCAGACCTCCGTAAGAATCCATTCCAGCAGACCCATCCCAACTCTCATCATCCACATGATTGATGCTGTCTGCTTTCAATATAGGAAGAGGAGACTCCGAAGCATTATTTAAACTCCATTCCCAAACGGGCTGGATTTCTGGCGCTGCATTCTCTGAACTGGAATCTCCTCCTAATCCATTGGGCAATAGCAGCGTCAAATGCGCCGCCAGCAGGCTGAGATGTATGGAAATACGAGATTTGGCTATGTGCAGCAGCAAATTGTTGCCGGATAAATTCAATGAGCTTATGAAAGCGAGACCCATGCCATAAAAAAATACCAAGCGAAGAGATTTGTCGAGAATGCTTTCCAGATGAAAACAGTTTGAGGATGAGCTCTTGGAATATTCAGTTTGTTATTTTCATTTCTAACCTACCGGATAGAGCCCTGCTCAGAGTCAATTCGTCGGCATATTCAATACCACCTCCAACAGGAAGTCCGGAAGCTATCCGGCTGACTTTAACTCCTTGAGACGTGAAATGCTGGGCCAGATAATGGGAAGTCGCTTCACCTTCTACATCAGAACTTAACGCCAGAATGATTTCATTAATACTCTCTTTTGATATTCGATTTTCTAATGCAAGAATGTTTAAATCTTCTGGTTCCACGCCATTTAACGGTGACAATTTCCCTCCCAGAACGTGAAACCGACCGTTAAATCCTGCTGCTTTTGACAGGTTCAACGTGTCTGTTGACTTTTCAACGACGCAGATCAAACCAGTTTCGCGTCGTTCGTCGGTGCAAATCTTACAAGGCTGATGCTCTTTGTCAGTGATCGCTCCACAATTTCTGCATAATTGAATTGTTTCGCGGACTCTTTGGAGAGCTTTAATCAACCGTTCATCAAACCCATCCTGGTTCAATGCCAGGCTCAATGCCAGACGCTCAGCAGATCTGGGTCCAATGCCAGGCAATCGACACAAGGTATCGGTCAGTTCCAGAATGGGCTCAGGAAGGGAATGCAAAAGTACAAATAAAATTTGGTTAGAGTGTAGCTAAGACGGAATGTGATTCATTTTACATCATTCCAGGAAAGCCTCCACCCATTCCGGCTGTAATTTTGCCCATTTCAGCAGTATTGACTTCCTTACCTTTTTCCAAAGCGCCGTTAACAGCGGTGAGTACCATTTCCTCTAGTATGGAGACATCTTCCGGATCAACGGCCGAAGGATCAATTGAGACCGATTTCAGCGCTCCGTCACAAGTTGCGACCGCTTTAACAGCTCCTCCACCTGAAGTGTGTTCAACTGTACGCTCAGCCAACTCGGCCTGGATAGTTTCCATTTGGCGCTGCATCTGCGCCGCTTGCTTCATCAATTTGTTGATATTAGGCATGATTTGAATTCCTGACTACGCTTTGATATTGGTATCTGCAACCAATCTGATCTAGTCGCAATCTATTTATCATCCATTAAAATGTCTACGGTTTAACGTCAATCAAAGTTGCGTTAAACAATTCCAGCGCAGTTTTAATTTGCGGATCATTCTTAAAGTCTTCGGGATCCATTTGTACAGGCTCAACCTCTTCAAAAGTCTTAGGTTGATTAGAATCTGCAGATTTTCTTCCTCCGCCAGCGCTGACTTTCCCTTCATCGGAAGATTCCTCTTTCGATCGAACATCTGAAAAAGTCTCTGCCAGGATTGGCTGAAAGTCTGCAGGCCGATCTTCATTGATTCGGATAAACCGCAGTTTTGGCTCCTTCAATCCCTCACTGCGCATTTTCTTCAGAGCGGCTCGCTTGAAACTCTGGTCATCAGCAATTTCAAGTTGATGCGCGTCGTCGTTGTAAAATCCAACAGTAAGCACATTATTTTCCATGGACAGGGGCCGGCCAACTGACATGGAGGCTCGCCTGAGTGGACCTGCGATATCGACTAGTTTAGCCCATAAAGTTTCCAGGTCGTGATGAATATTTTCATCGGCAAGATTCGGTTTGTCCTCAGGTTCAGGTTCAATGGACGGCAAATCAAGGCTCAGTTCCATTTCGAGCCTCTCTGATCCCTTGGATGTTGTTTTATCTGAATGAGTTGACGCCGCAGATTCCTGCTCGGCGGCGGCCGTTGGAGCTGGTTCTGGATCCTTTTTCTTCTTCCCGGTCTTTTTACCTGCGCTGGCTTTTACAGTTGTTGGATCAGGATGCTCAGGTGATTTATTGGATTTTTTTTCATCGCCAATGACCGAAAGGGGTTTGGTATCAACTGTTTCCTGTGGTTCAGTTTTTAATTCACCATGGCCAGGCGCATCTTCTGATTCCCAAGGAGGAGTGTCGTGAGGTTCAACTGCTGCATCCGGAGCTGATGTCTTTTCTTGATTTGAAATTTTGCTCTCACCCGAAGAGCGCTTCGCGGTCTGCTTAGCCACCGGAGTTTGCTTTTCAGAATCTTTGCTCGGTTGAGTTGGATTGGATACTTTTGACTCAGTAATTTCCGGGTTGGATTCAACGACCTCCGCCGATGTTTCAGGTTGAACTGCCGGCGAGGCTGATGGTTGGGCTTCCGATTGAACCGATGTTCGTGGTTTGACGAAGTCTGGGGGAGGCGCTCCCTGCGTTTTCCAGGTCCTGAGCACACGAAACGCTTCATCCAGACTGACCGAATGCGCTGCTTGCAGCGCCTGAAAAAGGCTAATTTCCAAATAAACTCTCGGGGCGCTGGACCTGGACATTCCCGGTTCCCGTTGAGTCAATGTCTCCAGCGCTCGGGTAAGGCCCTCAACTGAGATCAGCTCAGCTAACCGTTCAGCTCGGTCAATGCTCAGTTCGGAAGTGTTTTCCAGCAATCCGGAATCGCCACCAGAAATTTTTAATGTCAATGCTTCGTGCAATCGCTGGATCAAATCCCCGAATGCTTTCCCTAAATCTTTCCCCTGCTGAGCCAGTCGGTGCATGGATGTCAGAAGCCCTTTGCGATCCGCTACCAAAATAGCTTCTGCCAACTGATCCAGCTCGCCCTCACCAGTTAAACCAAAAACGGACAGCGCATCAGCTTCGGTGATGTTGGATCCACAAAAACTGATTAACTGATCCAAAATTGACTCAGCATCACGCATGCAACCTTCAGATCCGCGCAAAATGGCCTGAATTGCCTGAGGTTCAATCTCCACCGACTCCAGCTCTGCTATTTTGGCCAGGTGCTCTGCCATCAGAGGACCTGGGATACGTCTCAGATCAAACCTCTGACAGCGGGAAAGGATCGTATTCGGCAGCTTTTCCGGTTCTGTGGTTGCAAACATGAACTTCACATGAGCCGGTGGCTCTTCCAGAGTTTTCAACAACGCATTGAAAGCCTCTTTGGTCAGCATGTGCACTTCGTCAATGATGTAGATTTTGAACTTTGACGAGCTGGGGGCGTACTTAACGGTCTCGCGTAAATCGCGTATTTCTTCAATGCCACGATTACTTGCGCCGTCGATTTCCATGACATCCAAAGAACGGCCTTCAGCTATCTCCTGACATCTGGGATCATCATCTGCGAAAGTAGAGCTTGGACCGTTTTGGCAATTCAGGCATTTTGAGAAAATGCGGGCTATGGTTGTTTTGCCGGTGCCTCGCGGGCCCACAAACAGGTAAGCATGCGCGATTCGATCGGAATCAATCGCATTCCTTAGTGTACGTGTAACGTGGTCCTGCCCAACCACTTCTTCAAATTTTTGCGGACGATATTTCCGAGCAATGACTTGGTATGACATGCGAATGATCTAGTTAATGGTGACGTCCTGAGATAAAAATTTTATTTGCAAAACAACTGTAAATATGTACATATGAATAGCAAGTCAAATCGTGTTTTACTCTTGTC
The DNA here is from genome assembly GCA_030432175.1 of Verrucomicrobiia bacterium. GTDB lineage: Bacteria > Verrucomicrobiota > Verrucomicrobiia > Limisphaerales > JAUIHU01 > JAUIHU01. Next base: position 9,575 of record JAUIHU010000113.1, read on the forward strand.
GAAAAATCCGGCGAAGTCGCGAAAAAAAAATTTTTGGATCCAAATCCCAGTAATTATGAGGGTTGGAAAGCGATCGCGGGGACAGGAGTTGAAGCGCTACTTGCACGGGCAAAAGTTTTGAGTCACTATTCAAAAACGCCAGGATTAAACTGCCTGTTTTACCTGTTTCATGAACAAGATATTCGAAATTGGAAAAAAGAAATTTGTCCTCGACCAAGCCAAGGCTGAAGCGGCTTACGCCGCGAAACGGGTAATTAATGGACGAGAGACAATGACCTTCAACTTGTTGCCGTTGAAGTATCGTTGGGCCTATGAGTTGTACCGCAACATGAAGGCCAATCACTGGGAACCTGAAGATATCCCGATGAACAAAGACATTGAGCAATGGCGGAGTGAAGATCTGCTGTCAGATGTCGAAAGATGGATTATTCGGATGGGGATTGGTTATTTTTCAGCTGCTGAAGGAATCGTTGGTGACAATATTCTCCATGTGGTGCGTCAGTTGGTGACGGCGCCTGAGTTGAAACTGGCTTTGGGACGTCATGCTCACGAGGAAAATATCCATGCCGACTCGCTGCTGTATATGATCAGTTCTCTTGGGATCAATCCGCACGAGTGTGAAGCCATGTTTGAAGATGTGCCTTCCATCGTGAAGAAAAACGAGTTTGTTACCGGGATTTCCAAAACCCTGAGAAAAG
>JAUIHU010000114.1 GCA_030432175.1 Verrucomicrobiia bacterium
TTTGGAGAGGAACCCTGGAATCGTCCCGAAACACTCAAGAAAATTGGTTATTGCCCGGAAAAAGAATCGCTTCCCAAAGAATTAAAACCACTTCCCTGGTTGACCTCGCTGGGTTTGATTTCCGGGATCCCTGCCTCAGAAGTTCATGACCGAGCAGTGACTATGTTGCGGCGAGTGCAACTCAAGGAAGAACACTGGAAAAAACGAATGGGGCAATTTTCAAAAGGGATGAAGCAAAGAGTGAAATTGGCTCAAGCGCTGATCCATCAGCCAAAACTCCTGGTTCTTGATGAGCCGATGAATGGGTTGGATCCAATGGGCCGACAGGAAATGGCCAATTTGATGAATTCTCTCAAGGAAGAAGGAACAAGTATTCTTGTTTCAAGCCACATTTTGCATGAACTGGAAGCCCTTTGCAGAGAGATATTGATCCTTAATTGGGGACGGGTTTTGGCTTCTGGAAGTCAGAAGGACATTCGCACAGATATCGAGCACTGGGCAGATCAGCTGACCGTGCGGTGTGACAATCCAACCGTACTTGTGCAGACGCTGTTGAAGTCGGAAGCGTTGCTTGGTTATCTGCAGGATCCGGATCAGCCTGAGAAAGTAACCCTCTGGATTCGGGATCCCGAGACATTTTATGCGCGATGGTTGACCTGGATCAGAGAAAGTGGGGCGCACCTCCTGGAGGCTCGCAGTCAGAGTCTTTCGCTGAATCAGGTTTTTGACAAAGTGACCCACTGAAAACCATTCGATGTGCGAGTCAGACATGAATACAGAACACACCAAACCGAAGTCTGCACAAGATCTTCCGGAAAACTTCCAGACAGGAGGATTTTCACCGGACACAATACGACCTTCGATGCTACGCACCTTGGCCGGGCTATGGGCATATACACTGCAAAAGCATTTGATTCGGTCCAGGCTCTTCAACGCATTATCCTTCATTTTAGTGGTGCCTCTGGTAGCGCTTTATGCAGTCACTGAATCTACACTGGAAAGCGCGAACACTATTGGCTTTTATGATTTGGCATTTCGGTATGATTTTCTGTTAGTGTTGCCATTTACCTGTGTAGCCAGCCTTGGAGGAGTGATTCGGGAAGAAATGCAGCATGACACATTGGTTTTTCTTGGAACTCGCCCCGTGCGCAGGGTGGAGTTACTGGGAGGAGTGTATTTATGCCAGGTTGGTTTTTTGCAAATCCTTGCGCTGCTGCATTTATTGGTCTTTTTAGGGGTTGGATCCTACAAATCGGTTGAAGGCATCTGGCAAGTGGCGCCGATCTGGTTTGTGGGGCAGTTTTTATCTGTGTGGGTATGGTCTGCGTTGGGATTGGCTCTTGGCTTGATTTCTAAAAGGTATCTGGCATTGGCGGCCTTTTATGCGGGATTAGTAGAGATCGGGCTGTATCGGATCCCTACGAACATTCGGGCGTTGTCAATGCGGGTGCACTTGGAGAGCCTGTTGGGTCGTTCACAAACCCTTCAGAACCAGTTTGAATATAAAACCGGGATTCTGGGAATGGACCTGCTTGCGTTGGTATTGGGGACTGGTGTGGCGCTACTGATTGCTGCTTTATTGTACAACTACAAGGAATATCACTCGACAGAAGAGATGCAGAAATAAATTTGACCAAAAGGGCATTGTCTTTTTAGTATTCAGGAAACCCAACCAAACACTTTTGCAGTTTTCGAGCTTCAAGAGTGTTCGACCCTGATATACAAGAATCGGTTGCTTAGCATCCGTCAACAGCCGGCGACCTGAGAGCCAACACAGAAAAAGACAATGATCTCAAACCCAAAATCATCGATATTGACTCGGTTCAGAGTAAACTCCAGCAAGTTTGCTTTCACTCTGATTGAGCTTTTGGTCGTGATCGCAATTATAGCGATTCTGGCCGGCATGCTGCTTCCTGCCTTGAGTGGAGCGAAGAATTCGGCATTGCGCACTGTTTGTACCAATAACCACAAGCAGCTTCTGACAGCCCTGATCATGTATGCAGGGGACAATGAGGATTACCTGACATTTCCAAACTGGGGAACCACAGCTAATCAGCCAGGTTGGTGCTACACCTATCAGGCTCGTGGGCGTTATAATTTCGTACTTGAGGACGGATTGCTTTGGCCTTTGGTCAAAGAACGGAAGCTGTTTCAATGTCCGATAGATTTCCGTAACACTAATGCTCCACTTTTTCGCGCGCGGATTCAGGGTCGGTACAATACAGTTACCAGTTGGGTGATGAACGGATCTGTTTGTGGTTTTGGGCGTCTTTCAGGGAATTGGCCGAGAGGCAGAGACAGTTTTAAACTGACTGCATTTCGTCCGGAAGACATCGTTTTCTGGGAAACCGATGAGCAGGAACCATTCTTTTTCAACGATGCTTCCAGTTTTCCTAATGAAGGAGTTTCGGCTCGACATAATGGTGGGGCTATGATGGGCGCATTTGGCGGGCACACCGAGTTTATGAAGCTTGAACAGTATGCTCAGTGGGTAACAGGAAATACCGGACGTAACAAATTCTGGAATGCGCCAGACACTCCAAATGGGAGATAATTCATTTAGGGTAGTAACTCAGTTCATCCAGAATTGTTGACTTTTTGCTGAACAATATTTGGTTGAAATTATTTGAAACTAATGAGTTCTGCCCTCTTGGTTGGTGAGCAATAATCTGGCAAATTTTTATATATTATGAAAAATTGGATCTCATGGGCTACCGGTTTAGCGGCGACTGCTCTTATTTTTGCGGCGGGATGCGGAGGCGGTGAGGAAGAAGCCGCAGCTCCTGATTTTGGACAGGCATTTGGAGTAACCCCTCCGCAGCAACCTATTCAGGACCAGAAAGCCGCTGAGACGTACACGCAACAATATCAATCTGATCCGGTGCAACGCCAGGCAAGTCAGGCTTTGGTTTTGGAGCAGCAGCAAGATTGGGCTGGAGCTATTGCTGCATTTGATCAATTGCAAACGATGCAGGGTGTGACCTCCGACCAATGGATGGCTGCTCGCGCCAAGAAACATGAGTTGCAGCGTCGTTTGATTGAATTGCAAGCCCAGGGCAAATCTGCTGAAGCTGAAGCTGTGATCCGTCAGTTGAGAAGGCGCTGATTTGTGCTGAGGTTGCAGAGTCATAACTCCAGCCACAAAATAATCACTATGAAAACCGTTTTGGGGATCTCTCCAAAGCGGTTTTTATTCTTCCAATCCTTGCGATTCCTTTGTTTCGACTCTATAAAGCGCACGGATAACGTGATTGAAATGACGCATACTAACATTTCAAGGCTGAATCCTTGTGTTGATGCGTTATTGTTAAATCATACAGGGTATGGATCGATTCACCCTATCCCTAATCAGCAGACTCGTCATGGCTTTTCAGTATTTCATCCTGTGAGACAGGAGCGAGTCTATTTGCAGTAGTAGAAAAGATTCGAATGAATTACTCGCCTTTAAGCGCTAACGAAGTCACTGAGTTGACAAACGGTTTAAACCGGATGGCAAAGAACCTTTGGTGGACCTGGAACCAGGATGCACAGGAAGTGTTTCATACATTGTCACCGAGAGGTTGGCAGAACCTGTACCATAACGCGGTCGCCGTCCTTCATGAAGTCTCGGATTATGAATTAAGGGTCCGATTGCAGGAACCTGAATTTGCTGAAAAAGTCAAAAGCGCCCTGAAACAGTTTGATGACTACTTGAATGATCCTCAGACCTGGGGAGCGCAGCATGCTCCATTTCTAAAAAAGAATCCTGTCGCCTATTTTTCCGCAGAATTCGGGTTGCATGAATCTCTGCCAATTGCAGCGGGAGGGTTGGGAGTTTTGGCTGGGGACCACACAAAAGCCGCCAGTGATCTTGGATTAGGATTCTGCGGCATCAGCCTCTTTTATCGAGAAGGGTATTTCCAGCAAGCCATCAACCATGAGAACTGGCAAACTGAGTATTACACCCGTTTGCATCCAGAAAATCTCTCGATGGAGCCTGTTCTTAATGCCAAAGGAGAGCAGCTTGTTTGTAATGTAGAGATCGCCAACCAGGTGGTTTATTTCCAAGCCTGGCAGGTCAATGTCGGGCGAACAGTGATTTATTTGATTGATGCTGACCGACCTGAGAATGACCAGCATCACCGGGATCTGACCCTGCGAGTGTACGGTGGAGATAGTTCAACACGAATCATGCAGGAAATCCTGTTGGGGATTGGTGGGGTACGTCTGATGCGTGCATTAGGCATCACACCATCCGTGTTCCACATGAATGAAGGACATGCGGCATTCCTTTCGCTGGAATTGATGCGCGAACAAATCGCTGGCGGAAGCTCAATGGAAGAGGCTTTAAAATGGACTAAGGAACGCTGTGTGTTCACGACACACACACCTGTAGAAGCCGGACATGATCGGTTTCCGGAAGATATGATGCACTATGCGTTCAGTAAGTTCAGTGATTTATCAAAGATCAAGCACAAGGCTTTGATGAAGCTTGGCCGGATTCATCCCGATGATTCTCATGAACCATTTTGTATGACTGTCCTGGCGCTGAAGACATCCCGAGCCGCCAATGGAGTCAGTGAATTGCACGGTCAGGTCAGTCGCGATATGTGGAAAGGGCTTTATCCAGACAAGCCGGTGGAAGAGGTTCCTATTTCCCACATCACTAATGGCATTTATCTGAAAGGCTGGATGAAAGGGCCGGTGCGTAAGTTTTGGAAAAGAAAGATTGGCGCCGAATGGGAGAGTGAGATTGCTAATCCTGATTTCTGGAATCGAATGGATGATCCGGAGTTCATCACCGATGAGGAAATCTGGGCAATGCGCTATCACTTGAGACGGGAACTGATCGAATTTGCCCGGCGTAGACTATTGATCCAGGGTCAACGCATTACTCAAAGTGATTTTATAGCTTATGACAGATTGTTGAATCCGGATGCTTTGACAATCGGTTTTGCGAGGAGATTTGCCACTTACAAACGCGCTCCACTCATTTTTGAGCGTATGCAGGAGATTGTCAGTCTTTGTAAGGATCCTTCACATCCAGTTCAGTTCATCTTTGCTGGAAAAGCTCACCCGCGTGATGATGATGGGAAGCGTTTCATTCAGAAAATCATCCACCTGAGTCTGCATTCGGAACTCAATGGCAACCTGGTGTTCCTGGAAAACTATGACATCCATGTCGCCAGAATGATGGTTTCCGGTTGTGATGTCTGGTTGAACAACCCACGTCGTCCTCTGGAAGCTTCCGGAACCAGCGGACAAAAAGTGACCTGCCATTTTGGGTTGAACCTGAGCATTTTAGATGGATGGTGGCGTGAGGGTTACAACGGGGAAAATGGGTTTGCGATTGGTGACGATTCTCATGCGTCGTCTGTAGAAGAACAGGATCGGGTTGATAGCGAAAATCTTTACAACGCTCTGAAAAATGAAGTGATACCCTGCTTCTTTGCTCGTGACGCTGAGGGAGTTCCAAGGCAATGGGTGAAAAAAATCCGAAACGCCATGAAGACGCTGACTGCTGAATTCGGGACGTTGAGAATGGTCGAGGACTATGGTCGCAAGATGTATGTTCCTGGCAATCCATATACCTCCGACTCAGATTCCTGAAATAATCAGATTCGATAACTGAACTAACCTCATGCTGAAAAGCGCGACTGATCCCAAATCGATACGCATGACTGAGGAAGAAGGCTATCCTTCTCAAGCCAGGGGTATGTTGTATCCGGAATGGGGCAGTTGGCTGGCATCAGTGAATCAGCCCCGATACCGAGCCGGGCATATTTGGGATTGGCTACATCGGAAGAAGATTCGTCGTTGGGATGAAGCGTCGAATCTTCCTAAAAAGTTGCTCGGACAACTCCAGGAGTCTTTCGGGATTTACGATCCTGAACTGGTTCGGGTCGAAGGCTCTTCGGATACGACACGTAAGTTTCTCTGGCGGTTGGAAGATCGAGCCAATATTGAAAGTGTTTGGATCCCGGCTAATCCTGCCTCTTTTGGGAAAAGTTCATCCAGGACAACTCTATGTGTTTCCACGCAGGTGGGTTGCGCATACGGATGTAAGTTTTGCGCCAGTGGACTGGCTGGATGGAAACGCGATCTTGATGCTTCAGAGATTGTGAATCAGATCCTTGCCGTTGAGCGTTGGGCATCAAGTCAAGAGAATGATAAAAAAGACGAAGTTAGCGCTGACGCAGAAAAAAGGCGCATCCAGAATCTGGTGATCATGGGAATGGGCGAGCCACTGGCTAACTATGATCAGTTACTTAGAGCGCTTCGGATTTTAAATCATTCGGAAGGCATTCCGATCGGCGCGAGGCGAGTGACGATTTCCACCAGTGGGTTGGCTCCACAAATCGAGAGACTGGCCAAAGAGCCTGAACAATTTCGACTGGCGGTTTCTTTGCATGGAGCGACAAACGAAACGCGTTCTAAAATCATGCCGGTCAATCGCAAGTATCCATTGGAGAAACTGATTCCGGCTTTGGAAAGTTACCGTGAAGAGCGAGGCAAGATGATCACTTTGGAGTATATTCTGATTGCTGGTGTTAACGATCATCTGCAGGAAATACCTCACCTGGCGAAGTTGGCTAAATCATTGAACGCGAAAGTGAATTTGATTCCATACAATCGTGTGGATGGTTTGGAATGGGTAAGACCCACAGAAGAGCGTCAGGAATTATTTTACGAAACGCTTAAGTCAGCTGGAGCCCGCGTGACTCTGAGGAGAGAAAAAGGACATGATATAAACGCTGCCTGCGGTCAGCTTCGATTAAAAGAAGAGGGGCTTGGAAAGTGAAAGTTTGGCAAATTTTGACATTATTCTGACCTAAACATGATTGCGCTTGTTGATTACGGATCTGGGAATCTGAGGAGTGTTGAAAAAGCTCTGACTCAGGTGGATGGAGACCCAAAAAGGTTTCAGTCCGGAGATGGCATTCAAAATGCCGATGGAATTGTACTGCCGGGAGTGGGAGCTTTTGACGATTGTATTCTGGCGCTGAAAAAACAAGGACTTGTCGAGCCGATTCTGGAGTTTATTGAATCCGGAAAACCTTTTCTTGGAATCTGTGTCGGATATCAGGCTCTCTTTGAAAAAAGTGAGGAATTCCAAAGTACCGAGCCAGGACTTGGTTTATTTAAAGGTATCGTGAAAAGGTTTCCTTCAGATGCAGGCATCAAAATTCCTCAGATCGGCTGGAATCAAATTGATTTCACCAAAAAGGATTGCCCGTTGTTCGAAGGAATCCCTGAAGGATCTTACGCATACTTTGTGCACAGCTACCACCCTGAGCCGGAAGATCCACAAATCATCGCCACACAAACCAATTATGGTGTTACCTTCGCCTCCTCAGTTTGGAAGGACAACATATTCGCAACTCAATTCCATCCAGAGAAAAGCCAACAGGTTGGTTTGAAGATTCTGAGTAATTTCGTCAACCTGGTGAAGCGATAGAAAACAGGATTGGAGAATTGGGATTGATTAGCGCTCTTTATATTTATGTCGAAGCCGCAACCTGAACCCATTGATGAAAGCCGGCTGGTTTCTCTGGCTGAAGAAACCATGAGGTCTGCTAAGTTCCCGATTCTGGCCTCTATGGATGGGGATCAAGCTCGAGCCAGACCGGTCTCTCCAGTCAGGACTCAAAGGTTTGTGGTTCATGTCGCCAATCTGCGGCAATACCACAAAACCATTGAGCTGGCAGCCAACCCAAAACTGGAGTTATGCTACATGTCGCCAGAACATGATCAGGTTCGACTGACGGGTGTTGCTCATATTGAAAAGGATCCGGCGTTGCTGAAAGAAATCTGGGAAAGCAATCCTTTGCTCAGGTCATATTTAGGTTCAATTGATAATCCAGCGTTGATCGTTTATCGCATTGAACCAGTTCAGGTTCGGTTTATGCGAGAGTGGGCGTTAGAGTATTACGAAGTCCCGTTTCAATCTTAGATGGATACAGGTTTTCACTGGGGACACAGGCGATGAGGTTGATATGGATTTTCATTGGACTTGGATTGCTGGTGTTGATTCCCTTTCTGATTTGGGGATCAGAGTTGGAAGCCCGTTGGACACAACAGGGAGCTGTTGAATGGCTTCGGTCCTATGGAAACTGGGCCTGGCTCGCGGCGTTGACTTTGTTGGTCTCTGATTTGTTTTTGCCAATTCCTGGGACTGCGATCATGTCAGCTTGTGGTTTGGTTTATGGAGCTCTCTGGGGAGGATTACTCAGCGCTCTGGGTTCTATTCTTTCCGGATTGTTGGCTTATGGACTGAGTCGATTATTGGGAAGAAGCGCCGTTGTTTTTCTGGTTGGTGAGGAGGATTTAAATAAAGGAGAAAAGCTCTTTGGTCAGTATGGCGGTTGGATGGTGGCCATTTCACGGTGGGCGCCGATGGCTCCTGAAATAGTGTCATGTTTGGCGGGAATGACTCGGATGCGGTTTCGGGAATTTCTATTGGCTTTGGTGTGCGGGAGTCTACCTCTGGGTATGACTTTTGCCTGGATCGGTTCCAGGGGCGCTGCCCATCCCATATTGGTTATACTCATCAGCGCGGGATTGCCTCCCGTACTATGGTGGGGGATCCATCGACAAATCCATCGTTGGAACCGGGCTGTTGAGAACCAGCAAAATACTCAGGATTAGCATGCTTCCTGGAGCTGGATTATTTTGATTACATGTTGATTTCAGGAGGTGGTGTGTTGCTTTCAGGAAACCAATTCGAAATGATCTCTTCATAAATCACCAAAACAGCTGGAATTAAAATCAGAATAACTACTGAAGAAACCAGCGTACCGACTCCAAGTGAAATAGCCATGGGAACCAGGAAGAGTGAGTGGACTGAGGTTTCAAAAATCATCGGAACCAATCCCAGAAAAGTGGTGAGTGACGTCAGTAGAATGGGGCGGAATCTTCTGAGCGCAGCTGTTTGGGTGACTTTGGAAGCCTCGATTCCGGACGCAATAAAGCGATTGCGGGTAACTGCCAGAACAAAGGCGCCATTGATCACCATTCCACACAAGGCAATCATACCAAAAATGCTGAACACGCTGATATCGAAGCCCAGAATGATATGCCCAAAAGCTGCTCCAACGATACTCCAGGGAATGGTGAGCAGGACTATCACCGATTGAATATAACTATGCAGCAGGGAAGCGATAATTGCGAAAATCAGGAACATGGCTGCGATCAATCCCCACGATAGGGTTTGCATGGCTTCGCGTTGCTCTCGCTGCTCTCCCTCGAACGAATATCGGAGTCCAGGGAATTTCTTCATGATACCTGGAAGCTCATTTTTTTTCAGGGAAGCCAGGATTTTGGCGCCGTTGTTGACGCCTGGAATAACATTAGCCGTGACATTTAAAACCCTGGACCCATCGACCCGTTCGATCCGGACAGGAGCATTGGTAAGAATGACTTGCGCTGCCTGGTTCAAAGGGATTTCTCCGCCTTCAGGCGCTCGGATCAACAGGTTTTCGAGTCCAGCCATGGAACGGCGATCCTCGCGAGGTAGCTTGACCATCACACGCAGTTCGTCTCGGTCCCTTGGTTGCCGGATTGCTGTGGCGCCGAAAAAAGAGTTCCTGATTTGACGTCCCAACTCTCTTGCAGTAATTCCAAGGCTGCGACCTTCAGGTTTGACCTCAAAATTCATTTGAGGCATTTCCCGTCCAAAACCTTTTCGGACATCTTCGGTTCCAGGATAACGATCGACAGCCGCCGCAACTTCCTCAGCAGCTCGACGCAAGGTGTCTACTTCAGGATGCGAAAGCAGGATGTCCACTTCAGCTTCTCCGCCTGGACCAAACAGGTAGTCAAAGAAGATGGATTCCAGATCCGGGATCACTCCTATTTCTTCGCGCCATTTCTCAGCAAATTCCTGACTCGTGATAATTCTTTGACTCTGTGGAACCAGTGTGACAGCTACTTCGCAGGTGGAAGCAGAACGAGACGCTACCTCAACAAAGTATCCAACAACGATATCATTTTCGCCTGTGGCCTGAATCGCGCGTTTTGCGGCAGCTTCAATCTGGAAAGCGACCTGGCGGGTTCGATTGACTGGAGTGCCGGAAGGCATAGCAATCTCTGCCTGGATAAATGTCGTTTCAATAGTGGGGCGAAATGCAAAATTCAATCTACCGCTGGTGATGTAAGCAACAACAACCATCAACCCGGCAAGAAACACTGTTACCGTCAGGTAGCGATTATCAATTGCGAATTTCAGT
>JAUIHU010000115.1 GCA_030432175.1 Verrucomicrobiia bacterium
GTCTTAGCAAAGGCAAACCTGATACAAAGTTCCCGGCTGGATTTCAATCCTGTTCCGGATTACTTTCAGTTTCATGCGACCAGAATCGTTGGAATTTCTTAAAACCTTATTGGAAACACCAAGCCCGTCCGGCTCAGAAACCGCCGGCCAACGGGTTTGGCTGGATTATGTCACCCCCTTTGCGGAGCGCACTGAGACTGACGCTTATGGCAATGTCGTGGCAACGTTGAATGCCGGGGGCGGACCTCGTATTATGCTGGCGGCTCATGCGGATGAAATTGGGATGACGGTGAACTATGTCACCGATGATGGATACATTTATGTCAGGAAGATTGGAGGAACGGACCCCATCGTTGCCAAAGCACAACGGGTCACCATTCACAATCCAAAAGGAACTGTCCGGGGAGTTGTTGGAAACGCCGCTCCCCACCTGATGAAGCTGCAGAAAGATCCGAAAGTCCCGGAAATTCATGAGATTTTTATCGATATTGGAGCCAAAGACCGTGAAGAAGCGCTGAGTCTGGTTCGCATTGGAGATCCAATCACAATGGATGGATACTTCGAACAGCTGCGGAATGATCGCGCCATTGCCCGAGCTTTTGATAATCGCATGGGAACTTTTGCTGTCGCCGAAGCGCTGCGTATTCTGGCAACCGAATGGAAGGATCAAAAGCTGGAAGCAGAGATTTGTTTTGTATCCAATACCATGGAAGAAATTGGTTTGTTCGGAGCCCGCCAGATCGCTTATTCCTTGCACCCGGCAGCAGCGGTGGTGGTGGACGTGACTCATGCAACGGATTATCCCGGTGTGAGTAAAGCCAAACATGGAGATGTCAAACTCGGCCAGGGGCCAACGGTCACTCGTGGAGTCAGAAATCATCCGGTCGTCGTTGACCGTATCGAACAAGTTTGCAAAGAACGGGAAATCCCTCTCCAATACGAAGCCGTATCTGCAACCAGTGGAACGGACGCGGATGCGATCTTCTGGACTCGTGGAGGGATTCCATGCTCTCTGATCAGTTTGCCCAATCGGTATATGCACTCACCGGTGGAAATGATCAGCCTCACTGACCTGGAACAAATCCCGAAAATCCTGGCTGGTTTCGCTGTTTCCGTAAAACGAGAGGATCAGTTCAAAGTCAAAATCTGAGATTTTGGATATATTGTTGGAGCGGTTTATTCATGACGGATTCTCAACCTCAAAGCCTGGCCATCCTGGTCACCTGTTCGCCGAAGTCTGTTGGCTTCCGTCATACTCTGGGATTGGCCCGAGCAGGTATCAGAATGGGGATGCGGGTTTTTGTTTATCTCTTGCACGATGCCGTTCCAGGAGTGGAAATGGATGAGACACAAAAGCTAAAATCTGAAGGAGTCCGTCTGTTCGCTTGCTCTCACGGAGCTTTAACCCGGAAAATACCGATGCGGGATCAGGCGGTGTTTTCCGGTCTCCCTACATTGTCCGATCTGATTCAGAAGGCAGACCGATTTGTCTGTTTTTCATGACATGAGTGGTAAGTTGATCAACTGGATTATCACCGATGATCCAAGAACAAGTGGCAAAGCTGTGGAAGTGTTGCGTGTGGCCGCAGGGCTTTCATCGTGGGGGCAGTTCACGGGAAAGCTATGGTTATGCGGCGATGCGGCGTTGATATTGAATCCGTATCACGACAGAATTATCGATCCAATATCTGTAGAAAAAAACCTGGAGATACTTGAAAACTCGGACTGGGAGATTCTAGTTCGGGTCGATAATCCATGGTTGGATGAAATCCAGGACCGCCCCGACAACCTTAAGTTGGTCGCTGGTGAAGACTGGGAGATTGAGGAACAGCAGTCAGGAGATTTCTTTTATTTATGAATGATCCAGCCGAACATTCCACACTCTGGATTTACACAAAATCTCGTAACGAAACGTCTCCAGATTTGCCGAAGATTCATGGTGAGAAGATCACTTGTGTCGATGCGTTTAAGGAGTTGAACGAGTCTGAATACGACGAGCTTTTGCAGAAAATCTTCAACGCCAAAAAGATTATCTGCACGTGAAAACAAGGTTGGATGCATCTGTCATCAGGAAAGGCTTTCCAGGATATCGCTGGCAGCCTGCACCGGATCTTCAGCGGCATAAATGGGTCGACCAATCACCAACCAATCGGCTCCGGCTTCTATAGCTTCTTTCGGAGTTAATGCACGCTTTTGATCATCCCCAGCAATGGGTTGAGCTTGTGCAGGACGAATCCCGGGCGTAATGAGTTGAACGGTTTCCGGCAAAATCTGACGTAGAAGCGTGATTTCAAGGGGCGAACACACCAACCCACGAATCCCTGACTCTGCCGCCAGCAAAGCCAATCGCTGAACTTGCCCGCCAATAGCTGTTTCCACTCCCACTTCCTGCAATGCAGCGCCATCCATACTGGTCAAAACCGTGACACCCAAAATCAATGGAGGTTCGATCCCATCTTCTTTCGCCTGCGCCTGGGCAGCTTCCTCCGCAGCGCGCAACATTTGTGATCCACCACAGGTATGAACCGTGATCATCTGGACATTCAATCTTGTCGCAGCTCGGACGGCTTTTGAAACCGTGTTCGGGATGTCGTGAAACTTCAGGTCCAGAAAGACAAATGCATTTCTTTCCCGAATTGCCTGAACCAAAGCTGGTCCCGCTGTGGTGAAAAGTTCGAGTCCGATCTTGAACCCGCCCACATGACCTGATAGAGAGTCGACCAGTTTCCACGCTTGTTCTTCACTGGGCACATCCAGGGCGACCAGGATCGGATTCTTTTTGTTTGGATGGTTCACTTGAAAAAAGATTTAATGGCAGATCGAAAAAACAAGTTCAATTTCAAGGATTTGGATCGTACCCCTCCATAACATGGAGAAAATCTTTCACCGATTGAGGCAATCCCACCATCACGGCGCGGCTGATCAAACTGTGACCAATGTTGAGTTCATTCAATCGCGGTACTTTCTTGAGTTGAGGAATGTTCTCCACCGTTAATCCATGACCTGCATTGACGATCAATCCGAGTTCGAATGCCTTTTCAGCAGCCGTTATCAATCGCTCTGTTTCCTTATCGATAGCCTTGGAACGCAAAGCCTCATCGCTTTCATGCCAACACTCAGCAAACGCGCCCGTATGCAACTCTACGGCGTCGGCCTGTATCGCAGAGCTGGCTTCAACAACAGCCAACTCTGGATCCACAAAAAGACTGACACGAATGCCAGCGTTACGCATTTGAGTGATCATTGAACGAAGCGACTCGCGCTGCCCCAGAACATCCAGCCCGCCTTCAGTAGTCAGTTCTTCGCGTTTTTCGGGCACAACACAAATCCAAGCAGGCTGGAGTTTCAGTGCAATGCCAATCATCTCATCCGTATTCGCCATCTCAAAATTCAACGGAGCCCGAATGGCTTGTCGAATGGCGAAAACGTCAGCGTCCTGAATGTGGCGGCGATCTTCTCGTAAATGAGCGGTAATTCCCTCAGCGCCCGATTGAATACAACATTCAGCAGCCTCGACGGGTGACGGTTCCCCGTGAGGAACTCCCCGGTAACGCGCCTGATTCAAGGTCGCAACGTGATCAACATTGACTCCTAGTTTCCACATGATGGTTTGGGTTGTCCTGATCAGGACGACGATTAGCCCTAAATTTATCTTGGTTTACTTAGCCCCGATTTGCTGTTTTTCGTGGCAGGTTTTGATGATGATGTTTTTGGATTGGTATAAAAAAACATTGGTTTTACACGTCCTTCAGGTCGCGGCAGAGGAGTATTTCTCGGAATATATCTGGCTGGCTCAGGAAAGTCAGCGCCACCCAATGTTCGAAGTAAATATGCCAGTTCAAATCCACTGAAAATCGCAGGCGCTTTTCGGTTCAATGTCCACACTTCAGGAGAGTCCATTTCCCAGACGGTGATGGTGTTCCCAAATTGTTTTTCCATCGCCAGAATCCAATCCACCGCGGCGTTCTTCTGATTCAGGCTTTCCAGCGATTTCCCTTCAGCTTTCAACTTTTTAATTGTTTCAGGATCTGGCCGCTGTTTTGAAATCATGTCAACCAGTTGAAAATACTGTCCCCACTTTTTCATTTCCAGTGAAGTCAGTTCCCAGCTGTAGTAAACTATTTTTTCATTACCGCTGAATTGCTGAAGCAATGGTTGCGGAGCCGGTTGAGGACTCAGATTGGGCGGGAAAAATCCTGCCATCACAAATCCCTTCCGCTTATCCGCTTCCGGCTCGCCACCTTTCCAACCACTACCCAATTCCAGATACTCACTGTCCACCATTCCCACAAATGGCAGGTTAAATGGAAATCCAGACCAGATAGCTTTGGTCTGGTCTTCGCTCGCATTCACGACCCCCAACTTTAATGGCTTGATCCATCGGGAAAGTGTTTCTGCTAACGCCGGCGTCCATTCTTTGAGTTCCTCAAGTGTTTGTGATGAAGGAAAGGTTAAAAATGTCTGCATTGGATTTCCTGGCATCGACCAGGTAAATGCTTGAGTCGGAGTTTCTGAATACCCCAATGGTTTCAAGAAATCCTCTGAAAGCCTGGATCCTTCTCCCAATCTCATCGCGGTGAGTTGAATCAAAGGATCACGAATCAGATCGACTGGAAAGATCCACGGCTCTTCTGATAGCTCCACCGCTTTGCCCCACTCCAGGGATCCAAGCGCTCTAAAGAAATTCGATTCCTGAATTACCCGCACGGTGAGGGTATAGTCAGCATCGGACCATTGACGTATCCAGTCATTCAGCCAGTGCCAATTTGAGGGTCTTACGGTGAGCTGAATCAAATTTTCATCCGGTAAATGCCCAAACCTGGAAGAATGATCAACCAGCGAAGATTCCATGATTTCCCCTGAAATCGTTTCCCATGACAATGCAAGACCGGATTCACTCGCTACACAGTGCAAAGATTTTCCATTGGAATGAGAATCCAAACGCCACCCGTTTAAGCGAGAATACTTTCGGTCAAATGGTAACGGCAATGAAGGATGATCCAACGAATTCCTCAACGCCCGGCTCCATTCCAAAGCTTCATCCATGGTCGCCCCGATTTGTAGAGTCCAGGCGGTTACCTGGTCACTATCATCAGCAAAGATTTCCACTGACCACGGTCTGAGCGCCCAGAGTTGAATCCATTGACTCCATAAATCTTGTTCATCACTATCTGCTGATCCTGTTAATTTCTCAGCCCAATGCCCTGACAACCGCTGACCTGTATTATTCAACAAAGTTGAGGCAGAATCCACCGTCAGACCCCGCGCCAGAGGGGTTGATTCAGCAGCCCTCTGAAATTGAGACAACCCTGCAAAATCAATTTCTATTACTGGGAGTTCAAGTTCTCTGGCGGAAAGGGAACTGATTAAGCTAAAGCAAGCTCCCAACGCCAAGATCCCGGCAAAACATTGAGCCTTGAAGCTCCTGAATTTAAAACATGCAATTTTTCGACACGTCATATCTGGCAATATCCTTACAATTTTTATGAAAATGGGAAAGTTATTTGCTGATGAACCCATCCAGCGCTTCAAGAATGCGCCCCGGAATGCGCTGGATCCCATATCTCTCCCAGTTCAACCGCCCGTCGCTCTTCAGCGCTCTGATAGGCTGCTTCCACCAGCGCCATTGTTTTCAGGTTATCAACTCCACTGATAGCCGGATTCTCATTATTTTCCAATGCAATCAACAGCTGTGCCATAGTTCCAATAAAAGCATCCGGAAACCAACTCTGTTTCCAGTTCGACTTTGTGAAATCAGCATCACCAACACTGGCAACCTTCAATGTAGAGGGTGTTGTGTATGGTTCCTGACACCATCCAAGATCCCCAATTGCCAACCCGTTCAACCCTTCCAGGCGAAATTCGATCCCAATTTCCGCCGGACATCCTTCTCTCGCCGGCCCGGTCCAGGTGTCATCCACACCCACACATCTCATCCCATTTTCATATTCCAGGTCTGGTCTCACGCTGGCAAAAATGCTTTTAGGATCGCCAAACCAGTACCGGAAAGCATCCATGTGATGAATGGACATGATTCGCAAGGTCACCCAACCCTGCTCCGCCTGCCAGGGCATCCAGTGCGGAATCCCTCGCATGATGATTGTCGCAAAAACCGGATCCCCCAAACCACCTTGTTGCATCCAGTTCCATGCGCCTCGAACAGCCGGGTCGTACCGCATGTTCTGATTGACCGCCAGCGTGATTCCAGCTTCATTGCACAACCGAACCGCTTCAACAGCTTCGGCGTAATTCGATCCAAGCGGTTTCTGGGCCAGTATTCCTTTGGCAGTCTTTCTGGCGCAGATTTTTCGAATCCAATCCAGCTGAGTGTTAGGTGGAGTCGCCACATCGTAGACTTCAATCGAATCGTCATTGACCAGATCCTCCAGGCTGTCATGTACCTTTGGAATCTGGTGTTGTGCTGCAGTGGTTTCCGCAGTTGAACGTTTGCGTGAAGCTATGGCAACTGGATTGAAACCCACTTTCCGGTAAGCGGGCAGGTGGCAATCTGTGATAATAAAACCACTTCCCAGCATTCCAATTCTAAAGTCTTTATTGGATGGAAGGGGGGATTGAATTCCAAAATCGATCATAGAGTTTTGTTAAGATTGAATGATCCAGCGGCCAGCGCTGTCATCCGTTATATGCTGCTAATTCGATTTCAATCGGATGCAGGTGAAATGTAATCAACGTGAAGATGGGGGTAATTTCATCAGAGCTTCATCCACATCTACAATTACTCCAGCTTCTGGGATGTCCCTGTTCAAGGTCCATAAAATTCCCTGAGTCACCATTCTTCGAAAGGCGGGATTTTCAAAATTCTGATGAAAGTGGCCCAGGGTGGTTCCAAATGACTTTCCGCCATCCTTCCGTTCCAGGGTCCAGGCTACCACATGGTTTTCATTTTCAACGTTGACCTGCAGCAACGGTTTGACATCAGGGTGAAATTTCACACGAAGGTAAAATTCATCAGTTGTGGAGTGGGGCTCCCAAGCCTTCAGAACCGGATGTTCATTGTTTAATGATTCGAGCGCTCGTTCTGATGTATTGAGTCCAGAGTGGCCAAAGTGAAACCAACCTCCCAGCAAATCGAGATACTCATCACCCCGTTCCGGTTCTGCTCCTGAAGCCCAGTGAATTGCGGTGTAACCGATCCCAGCGGCTTGCATAGCTTTAAACTGGCTGCGAACCGGCTCGGTTAGGACTATGTCGCCAGCAGGACTGGAATGAAACACTATCGCGTCCAGGTCACGGGTCCATTCAGAATCTGTCGGCCAGTTCAAAGAAACATGAGTTTCGATATTCGGCTGTTGTTCCAAACAGGCAGCAACGACTTTCAGCTTGTGCAGGTAAGTATGAGTTCCATATGGATGATCATGTGGCGTTGCTACGAGCAGGATGCGCTGAACTTTGGAATCTCCTTGATCAACTGAATCGGACTCAGCGGCGGTGGCAAACACAAAATTCAACATGCAGCATCCAGCAAAGATGCTCCATGCAACAACAAGTCTGATTTGGGATGGTAAGTGGTTCATTTAGTGAAAAAATGGATTCAGTTTTGAGTTAGTTGAATCCGTTTTGACTGCTGCGTGATTTCTTATCAGGTTCATCGGTTGAAACATTTCAACAAGCAAAATGATGCCTGATGGTCATCTATGATAAAGATGGCAAGCGCAATAAATGGGTTCAGTCATGGACGGATCACTCTCAACATATTAAGTTTGGTGTCCGGTTTCAAAGACAAAGAGCATTCCGGATGTATCTCATGAGCGAATCGATTTCATCTGACACACCACCACACATCGACCCAGCGAGTGGAATTTATCCCCCAAAACACCAGGACATCATCCCGGCAGCCTGGGAGCGCGACCTGGAATCCATTCTCATTCCAGAAACCAGCATACAGCGTCGCGTGGATGAATTGGGGGCTCTCATTGAAAGGGATTATGCTGATAAAAATTTGACATTAGTGGCGTTGCTGAACGGAACAGCGCTGTTTCTGGCTGATCTCATCCGTCGCCTGTCGCTACCGGTGCGACTTGATTTTATGGGGATATCCAGTTATCGGGATCAGACAGTTGGTGGAGAAATCATTATGACCAAACAACTTCAGCTCGATCTGAGTGGGAGTGATGTTTTGATAGTGGATGATATTCTGGACAGCGGCGCCACGCTGAAAAAGGCGGTGACACTGGTTGAATCCAAATCTCCCGCCAGCCTGAAAACCTGCGTGCTCCTTGAAAAACCTGCACGGCGAAGTGTCAATATTAGTGCGGATTATACAGGATTTACGATTCCAGATGAATTCGTCGTTGGATACGGACTGGATTATGCGGACCTCTACCGCAATTTACCATTTATAGGAGCGTTGCATCCACGGGTTTATAACCACACTTCCAACTAATGCAGAGTTTCCAGGATAGCCATGAAAATACAGGTACAATATTTTTCGTATTACAAAGACCTCACAAAAAGTTCCGGGACAGATCTTGACCTCCCGGAAGGTTCAACGCTTGGCGAATGCCTCGACAGGGTTTATGTGATTCATCCGGAATTGAAAGAGTTTCGAAAATCAACATTAACCGCAGTGGGTGTTGAATATCAAAAACAGAACTACCTTCTGCAGGATGGTGACACAGTTTCACTTTTCCCGCCTGTTCAGGGTGGATGATAGAATAGTGTATTTCTGGTGACGCTACTTGACTGTTGAAGATTCAGATAATCCGCATTTGAAAGATTACTAGATTTATGTTCTTTCCGACACGTAAAATAACCAATGATCCAGCAAAAGTCCGATGTATTACCATTACTACAGACTTCGGAATAAAGGACTGGTATGTTGGTGTAAT
Organism: Verrucomicrobiia bacterium; assembly: GCA_030432175.1. Taxonomy (GTDB): domain Bacteria; phylum Verrucomicrobiota; class Verrucomicrobiia; order Limisphaerales; family JAUIHU01; genus JAUIHU01. Next base: position 8,850 of record JAUIHU010000115.1, read on the forward strand.
GAAAGGAGTGATTGCGTGGACTGCATCGCAAACCAGGACAATTGACATTACGCACGAAGTTCCTCAGGGCTCTATTCGCGCAGGAGCTTTTCAGTTATGGAACAGCTTCCCATATTTCCCTGAAGGAACAGTTCACCTTGCAGTCGTGGACCCAGGAGTTGGCAGCTCGCGTCGTGCAATCGCGATTAAAACCCGCCGTTACTATTGGGTTGGGCCGGACAATGGACTTCTATCATGGGCAGCAGATCAGGATGGGGAAGTTGACGCTTATGAAATTACCAACCCAAAATGGACCCTCCCAAAGAAAAGTTCTACATTTCATGGAAGAGATATTTTTGCTCCAGTGGCGGCAGGTCTCAGCGCCGGATGGTCCATTGATGAAATCGGCCCAAGGATTGATGATTATCAGAAATTGGATTGGCCCAATGCTCAGATCGAAGAAATTCTGATTCAGGGGAGCGTTCTTTACATTGATGTATTTGGTAACATCATCACTAATATCAACACTAAAGACTGGAGTAATTTTTTAGAATCCAACTCAGAACTTTCAATCGTCAGTCTCCTGAAAATCACTCATGAGAATGGTCAGGAAATTGAAATAAATACAGGAAGTCACTACTCAAATGTTGAAGTAGGAACTCCTATTGCATTAATTGGCTCAGGTGGATTCCTGGAGTTTTCGACTCGCAATGGTTCGTTTGCAGAAGACTATGATTTCCAGGAAGGAACAACATTTACACTCAAGAGATAAGCCCATAGGAATTTCACATCAATGATTACGAATCAAATTCCAAACTTCATCGATACTTTTAGCTTCAACTGCAACATCAATACATTGCTCAATTTCATCATGTGTAATTTCAGACAACCTGTCACGCATATCAACAGGGACAAAACCAAATCGGCGCACTAACAGTCTGGTCAAAATAGATAACGCTTCTTCTCTGCGACCAATTTTCAAACCTTCAGAACGACCCTGCTGCATCCCTTTCTCAATACCTTTCTCGAGCCCTTTCCGCATCCCTTCCTCAATCCAATTTTTAGCCCAGCTAATTGTGTTGCTTTCCATAAATATAATTATTTGATCAAGTTCAAGTTGTTTGGGAGGCTTTAGACCTTCCAATCTCAAAGGCAGGTAGTATTCCGTCAGCCAAATGTTGTAAACATCCCTGAGTTGTACCATTTTATTTGGTTCTTCGGACAATTTAGTGGGTAAACCTGGAAAGAAAAATGGAAAATGAGGGTCCCAAAAGAGTAAAATTTTGGGATGGATCCATTAGCGAAGCATTACGGACAATTACTTGGGATAGGGGAAGA
>JAUIHU010000116.1 GCA_030432175.1 Verrucomicrobiia bacterium
GCCTTCGCTGCGCTCACCCTCTGTGGTCTGGCGCACGGAGAAGAAAACGCAGAGGACAACTGGATCCGTTTTTGTCCAGACACACACCTGCGCGAATCAGATCCAGACAAACAAACGGCATTGGATCACTACATCGCCGAATCTGACTCTGCTTTTCAGTATCGGTTGGTAACGACGTTTGAAGGGAAAGGGTTTACAGCATACATACTGGAATTGATTTCCCAAAACTGGCGTTCAGAAGAAGAAGTTAATCGCACAACCTGGAAACATTGGATGACCATTGTTAAGCCGGAGCAAAGAGTTGAAAGTGATTTAGGTCTGCTGTTTATCGGTGGCGGTTCCAATCGAAAAAATAATCCGCCTGAAAGACCAGATGAGATGCTGGCGCAAGTCGCTTTGGGAACAGGGTCGATTGTTTGTGAATTAAAGATGGTTCCGAATCAGCCTTTGGTATTCAAGGATGATCCAGATAACGATCGCTATGAAGATGCGATCATTGCATATACCTGGGACAAATTTTTACGCACTGCAGAACCAACATGGTTGGCTCGTTTTCCAATGACCAAGGCAGCTGTTCGGGCCTTGGATACATTTACCCATTTCATGGCTTCGGACACTGCGGGAAATGTTTCCATTGAGCGATTTGTGGTAGCTGGTGGATCCAAGCGAGGATGGACCACCTGGACAACTGGTGCGGTGGATTCTCGAGTGGTTGGGATTTGTCCGATCGTGATTGATATGTTGAATATGACACCTTCCTTCCAGCATCATTTTCGAGTTTATGGATTTTTTGCTCCGGCAGTGGATGATTATGTTGAGGCAGGCATCATGGATTGGATGGGCCGGGATGAGTTCGTGGAGTTAGAAAAATTGGTGGAACCTTTTTCATATCGAGAACGCCTGACCATGCCGAAACTTCTTCTTAACGCATCTGGAGATCAGTTTTTCCTGCCGGACTCATCCAAGTTTTATTGGGATGCATTGAAAGGCGACAAGATCCTCCGCTACGTTCCTAATGCGGATCACAGCATGCGGGACACGGACGCGGTTCAAACCTTGGGAGCGTTTTTCCAGACGTTACAGCATGGAAAAGACCGACCTGAGTATTCCTGGATTCGGACTGAAGATTCCAGGATCATCGCCAATATTCAGTCAGAACATCAGCCAGCCGCGGTTAAGTTGTGGTCCGCTGTTAATCCAGATGCCCGTGATTTCCGAAAGGATGTCATTGGAGCTGTCTGGGAAAGTCAGGAATTAGAACCAAACGCGGAAGGCGATTACATTGCTGACGTTGAGCAACCTGAAAAAGGGTATAAGGCATTTTTCATAGAATTCACTTTTCCTGGAGTGGGTAGAATTCCATTGAAAGTCAGCACAGGAATTCAGGTGGTTCCAGACATTGAACCTTTTGAGGACTATCAACCGAAGAATATTCCAGGATTGAATTGATATCAGATCCGGAAAAGGTTTGTGCGAGCCAGCGCCAGGTTTTAGGTTGTCGCGAACATGGCGACTTACCGACTTTCCAATCAACCTAATGGCTCGCGCATCGTGACCGTCCGAGCGCCTCATCTGCGAAGTGTCTGCGTTGGAATCTGGGTTTCTGTTGGAAGTCGCTACGAATCTTCGGAAGAATCTGGAGCTTCACACTTTATTGAACACCTGGTCTTTAAAGGAACCAGGAAACGCAGCGCCAAGCAGATTACGCAGACAATTGAGGGCCTGGGCGGTTATTTAAATGCTTACACCAGCGAGGAACACACCTGTTATTACGCCAAAACTGCTGCTCGACATTGCACAACAGCAATGGATGTGCTGGGCGACATGATCCTCAACTCAACATTTGATCCGGCTGAAATTCAGAAAGAACGGCAAGTCATAGAGGAGGAGATTGCGATGTATGAAGATCAGCCCAATCAGCAGGTTTTGGAAGATCTCAATGCTGTCATTTGGCCACGACATCCTCTCGGACAATCGATTGCGGGAACTCGCAAATCTTTGCGTGCAATGAACCGGGATTCCATACTTGCTTTTCGGGATCGACACTATCACGCCGCAAATTTTGTGGTAGCGATTGCCGGACCAATGCCTCATGCAGAAGCCAAACAAATAGCCATTCCTTTTTGTGAGCGATTACCAGTTGGAGTCTTGGAAAAATTTGATCCAGCGCCTGAACGTAAAGCCACTTCAGTCGGTATTGGAATCAGGAGGAAACGCACTGAGCAAAGCTCCATGGCATTAGGCTTTCTAACCCCCTCAAGGCATGATTCCAGTCGGAACACTTTAAGGGTACTGAATACGATTCTGGGAGAAAACATGAGTTCACGGCTGTTTCAATCTGTGCGTGAAGAACATGGGATGGCTTATAGTATTGGGAGTTCGATTGGGTTTTTCGATGACTTGGGTTTGCTTTCCATATCAGCAGGGCTGGATCCGTCGAATCTGGTCCGAACCCTTGAAATTATTCGGGATGAGATTCAGAAGTTAAAATCGCTGGCTCCAGGGATTGCAGAAACACGTCGAGCACGAGACTATTTGATTGGTCAAATTGATCTGACTTTGGAAAGTTCCACTCAACTGATGCTTTTTGCCGGAGAACAGACGCTGACAAAAGGGAAAGCCACGCCACCTGAAAAATTGCAGGATGAAATAGCCAGAGTCCGTCCCAGAGAGGTGCGAGATTTGGCGCGACAGGTTTTTTGCTCTGAAAAAGCGGCGCTGGCTATCATTGGCCCCGTGAAAAAAAGTCCTGAATTGATTGATACGGTTGCAAAACTGGTGGATTAACGCCTGTTTGAGTAACTTAATAGATAATCAACCTGATTTCATTAAGCGCATACACAACAATGTTCTCAGCAACCGAAAAGCCTTCTGAGGCCAGAGACAACTCTACTGATCCCCCGCTTTTGGAAGTCAAGGATTTGAAAGTCCAGTTTCCTGCACGTAATTCACGAGGAGAAGCTGCTCTGGTGAAGGCTGTGGATGACGTGAGTTTTGAGATCAGAAAAGGTGAGACTCTGGGACTTGTCGGAGAAAGTGGCAGTGGAAAATCCACGATCGGACGTGCGATTTTGGGATTGGCGCAGATGTCTGCAGGGGAACTCCTTCTGCGCGGTCAAAAACTGAATCTGAAAAAACGTTCAGATTCACGCAAGCTCAGGGCGGCAGTCCAGGTCGTGTTTCAGGATCCATTTCAGTCTTTGAACCCAAGAATGACTATCCGCCAGATCCTACAGGAACCGCTTCAAGTCCAAAGAAAACCTCAAGCCACCCACGCAGAACTGGAAGCGGTGTTGGATCAGGTCAAATTACCTCACGCCGCTTTGGATCGATATCCACGAGAATTCAGTGGTGGTCAGCGACAACGGATCGGAATCGCCCGTGCGCTGATGTTGAAACCAGAACTGCTCATCTGCGATGAAGCTGTCAGCGCGCTGGATGTATCCATTCAGGCGCAGATTGTTAATTTGTTGATGGATCTGCAAGCTGATTTGGGATTGTCATTACTATTTATTACGCATGAACTCAGTGTAGTTCAGCGCATCAGTCAGCGGGTGATTGCATTGTACTGTGGGAAAATTGTCGAAGCAGGCGACTCAAGATCCATTTGTCAGGATCCCCAACATCCATACACGAAAGGGTTGATTGCGGCAGCTCCTGAAGTGGGGCTGACGAGTGAGGAACGAGAATTCCGAAAGGGCCTTCGTGTGTTTGGTGAAAGCCCATCACCAATCAATCCTCCATCTGGATGTGCCTTTCACCCTAGGTGTCCACTGATGGAAAGCAAATGCAAGAATCAGACACCTCAACTTCGACCACTCGACAAATCCATTCCTGCCCAGGCTGAACGTAAGGTTGCGTGTCTGATGGTAAAATCGAAATGATGTCGAAACTCAACGGGCTGACGAGCAGTCAGATTTGTTCTTGCACTCCCCCTTATTTTTCAAAGAGGTGCACTGACCGGTGATCTGAAGTTTTTGTGATGCGACGGAAAAACCAAGTTTACGAGTGATTTCAGACTCGATTTCCTCAATTTGTTTGCTTTCGAACTCAACGATCCGATCACAATCCTGGCAAATAATGTGGTTGTGATTTGGGTGATCCGCGTAATTAGGATCGTAATACTTGCTGTCTTTCCCGAAATCCAGCACTTTCACCAAGCCGCTTTCGGTAAATAAGGGCAAAGTGCGGTAGACTGTAGCTCTGGAGACGGAAGGATCTTTTTTTCTGGCCCATTCCAGTAATTGTTCAGCAGTGAAATGCTCCTCGGTATCGAAGACTGTATCTACAATTGCCTGCCGTTGGGAGGTGATTCGCAGATTTTTTTCAGCAAGAAATTCCATGAATCTCTTCTTTGCTTCTTCTTTACCGGTCAGGGACATGTTTATAATAAATTCTTATATTGATATTCAGCTAACTATTTCGAATGAAATTAAAGTAAAATCCAAATCCTCGCAACGCCAGAACCAATTTTAAATTTTGCAGTTATTCTGAAGTATTGAGGTGTGAAAAAATGATTATTCTCTGATTTTAGGGAGTTTAAATTGAAAAACCGCGCCACCCCCAGGACGGTTGAAAGCCTCGATTCTTCCGTCATGATCTTCAATAATTCGACGGCAAATGGAAAGACCCAGCCCGGTTCCTTTAGACTTGCCGTGAGTAGCGAAAGCCTCAAAAAGGGTGGATGCGATTTCCTCCGGGATTCCTGGGCCGTTGTCCTCTACTTCTGTGTAAATCCAATGATCATCCTGTTTAAAATTCAGCTGAATAACTCCTTCGCTACCCAGTTCATCTGTTGCGTTATGAATCAGATTGAAGAAGACATGAGTCAGGCGCTTTGGATCCAGCAAAAGGTTCAATGAAGGAGGAGGACAGCTCATTTTTAATTCAATGGACTTGATTTCAACCTCCGGTTTCATGTCCTGAAATACAGATTCTACGAAATCTGCATAATTGGCGGAATGCAAAACGCGCTCTGTATGGGTAGTGCGAGTAAACTCCAACAATTCATTGATCATGTTGGTGAGCCGGTCCACCTGCTTGTGAATCCGATCTCTAGCCAAACGACGAGCGTCGATATTGGCTCCATCCATCGCTGCCAGATCCGAAGCGATCCCGATCACATTCAGTGGATTTTTAAAATCATGCACGATAGTTCGAGCAAACTTTCCGACCATGGTCAAGCGCTCAGCCTGCAGTACTTCCTGAATAAAAGAGCGATTGAAGTCCCTCATCCGGATACTGAATTCTCGCATCAGTCCTGTAGCTAAAGGGGCCGAAACCTTTAGAATCTCGTCCAAACCTTCCCTGGGAATGAAAAATACTGTGGAGGCTTCTTTAGAAATAGCGGCTGCGGATCTGGGACCGTTATCAATCACCGCCATTTCACCAAAAAAATCCCCAGGACCAATCTGGCTCAGCGCGCGTTGCTCGTTGTCTTTAAGCCGAACACTGATTTCTACCAAACCACAGGATACCAAATACAAACCGTCTCCCTGATCCCCAGCCTGGAAAATAGTTTCCATGGGCTGAAAATTGCGGGTTTGGGTTATGGATTCCAGAGATTCCAGATCTTTTGGAGGGAGTCCCTGAAAAACCTTGAAAGACGGCAGCGCCACCATGCGGATCATCTTAAATCAATCCCATTGTTCGTAAAGCTTTTACGTGTACGTACGAGGCAGAAATGATTGCTTTAAAATTTCCTTGTCTCCGAAATAACGCCCCACGATGAGATTGTCATGAGGTTAGCTTTTGTCATTTCAGTTAAAAAACGGATTATTTCCCGTCAGATTAGACAAAGTTGTAAGATTCCATTCTGGCGCCTTGTGAATCTGAATTGTAAAAAGAATGAGCGCTAGATGTTGACGATTCGCATTGTTTCGATTTCCTTATGAGTCCAAACACCGAGTGTTATGACCTGGTAATTTCATGATGAAGCTTACTGCGCAAAAAGAACGCGCCCATTTTGCAAAGGCCGGAGCAGAAGAGGATGCTCAGGAGCCTTCCACGTCATCGATACGATTTGAGCCGATTTCGGAAGAAAGCATCCATCAGCTCAAAAGATTTTTACCGACTCCTAAAGGATATTGGAGCGACGTTGATGATAAAAACTGGAACGATTGGCGCTGGCAGCTGAAGAGTCGTGTGGCGTCACTCAAGGATCTGGAAGGAAAATGGAACCTGACACCGGACGAAACACATGGGGCGGAGCTGGCCAACTCCAAACTTGCCATGGCGGTTACCCCATACTTCTTCAACCTGATTGATCCGAATGATCCCGGATGCCCAATTCGTCGTCAGATGGCTCCTAATGTTCAGGAGATGAACACAGCGCCCTGGGAATTGTCAGATCCTTGTGGCGAAGATTCCTACTCTCCCACACCTGGTCTAGTTCACCGATACCCGGACCGGGTTTTATTCCTGGTGACTGACCGATGCGCCGCTTATTGCCGTTATTGCACACGTAGCCGGTTGGTCAGCAATGCAACCGGATACGACTTTAAGCCGGATTTTGAACGCCAGCTAGATTACATACGCAAAACGCCTTCGGTTCGTGATGTGTTGCTAAGCGGGGGAGATCCGTTGTTGTTGAGTAACGGCAAACTGGAAGAACTGTTACGGGCTTTGAGGGATATTCCGCATGTGGAATTTATCCGGATCGGATCCCGCATTCCGATATTCCTTCCACAGCGAATCACGGATGATTTATGCGCTATGCTCAGCCAGTTTCATCCGTTGTTTATCAGTGTGCACTGTAACCATCCTTCCGAGTTAACTCAGGAATCCCGGGCTGGATTAGAGCGATTGGCCAATGCTGGGATTCCTTTGGGAAACCAATCTGTTCTTTTGCGAGGAGTGAATGATCATCCGGATGTCATGAAAGCTTTGCTCCACAAATTGCTGATGTGTCGGGTGAAACCTTATTACATTTACCAGTGTGACCTGATTGCCGGGTCAGCCCATCTGCGAACTTCAGTTCGGCGTGGAATTGAAATCATGCGTCAGCTAAGGGGGTACACCACCGGTTATGCATTGCCACAATATGTGATTGACGCTCCAGGCGGAGGCGGGAAGATTCCAGTTAATCCTGATTACGTCCTGGAACATAATTCTGAGCGTGTGGTGTTGCGCAATTACGAAGGGCGAATCTTTGAATATCCCGAAGCTCCCTGGGATCAGGATACGGACACACCTGTTTGGGATTAACCGGGCTGCCGATTTGATTACTCATGCCTCGTGAAACCAACCAGGCCAAGCAGGCCAGAATTGTTCGGATCATTGAGCAGCTGAACGAAACTTATCCAGACGCTCATTGTGAATTGGTTCACTCCAATCCATTGGAATTGTTGATCGCTACCATTTTGTCCGCCCAATGTACCGATAAACAGGTCAATAAAGTCACTCCTGCAGTCTTTAAAAAATACCGGACCGCTTGGGATTACGCGGAAGCGCCTTTAGAAGATCTGGAACAAGATCTGAAAGCCATTGGATTGTATCGATCCAAAGCAAAAAATATCCAGGCTTGCTGTCGTAAACTTCAAGAACTGCATCAGGGAGAAGTTCCGGATACGATGGCGGAACTGGTGGCGTTGGACGGAGTTGGCAGGAAAACAGCCAATGTGGTTTTAGGGGATGCGTTTCAAAAGCCGGAAGGGATCGTAGTCGATACACATGTCAAGCGGATCTGCGCGCTACTTGGGATTACTAGAAATCAGGATCCAGTTAAAATAGAACGCGACTTGCAGCGATGGATTCCAAGAGAACATTGGGTTTCCTGGAGTCACTGGATCATTTTCCATGGTCGCAGGCGCTGTTCGGCCCGCAAGCCGGACTGTGAGCATTGTGAAATCAAACTGGATTGTCCGGTTGGAGTGCGTTGGACGGAAGAACCATTGCCCGTTGTAAGGGCTGGACAGAGACGAACAAAAAAATCGCAAGCCTGACGAATGAAACATTTTCAGCAACCCCTCACAATTCATAATTCCTGATTCCTTAAAATCGACTAGATGATTTCACAAAAGAGATCGACATCATCAACCAATCAGCCTGGCTCTGCTGCGGAGTCATGGATTTATATTGCATCCAGTGTAATGGAGTCTGATGGAGCCTGGAATATGGCTATGGACGCGGCGATGCTCGAATTGGCTCCGAAAATCCAGAAACCAATCCTGCGGTTCTATTCCTGGTCAGAGCCAGCCGCGACATTCGGGTATTTTCAGAAGTATGAGGAAATTCTGAACTGGACTGATCTGCGCCCGCTCTATCGACGCCCGACCGGAGGGGGATTGGTCCCGCATGATGCTGACTGGACCTACAGCATTGCCATTCCGCCGAGTCATCCCTGGTATCAACTTAGAGCTACTGAGAGCTACGAAAGATTGCATCGGTGGATCCAGCAGTCATTTACCTCTCTTGGAGCGGCGGTTGAGCTGGTTGAGGATCCAGCTTTGGAAGGTCCAGGACGGTGTTTTATAGGCGCAGAGCGACATGATTTGCTGTGGCGGGGCTTGAAAATGGCTGGCGCCGCACAGAGACGGAATCGCCTTGGCTTGTTGATTCAAGGGTCCATACAAAATCAGCCTGAAGGGATCAATCGGAGCGAATGGGAGAGGTCGATTCTGGAAACCGGATCTCAAAACTGGGGGGGTGAGTGGATTTCGATCAATGCTGAATCCGATAATTACAAGAAATTGAAATCCAAAGCCGACGAACTTCGATCCAGCAAATATGGATCGGATTCATTTATTCAAAAACGTTGAGTAGCTGGCAAATGGACGAAACGCGGGCAAGCAATATAGACAAGTCGGATTGGGATAATGCCAAGTCAACCCTTGAAACGACTTCAGGCATTTATCTTTCAATACACCGTCGGGAGCCACGATCTGTTCAGCAAAAAGCGATTGAAGTAGAAGAGATTTTAAAGCAGGAAAATCTCTGTCCGTCACAAGGTGATTTATTAACCGAGGACGAGGTTTCTCAGCTAAAAAGGTATGTTTTTGAAAAAGATCAATGGTGTCTAATTGCTTCGCGGAAATTGACCCGAAATCTGATGATTCAGCTTCATCCGCGTAGCCAATGGGCGGACTGGTATTGGGCTCCAGACGAAATGGGCAAACCTCGATTTATCGACTCTGCTCTATCGAATAATTGGAAATTCAACCTCGCCCACACACAGGATGCGGTGGCGTGTATCGTCCAGCAAAAAAACGAAGTTGGAATAGACATTGAAAACTGGACCCGCCCAGCGCATTGCATTGAACTGGCGGAGCGATTTTTTTCGAGGGAAGAAGCGCATGAATTGCAGAATTATGAGAATGATCCAACGCAACTCTCTCGCCGTTTTTTTGCTGTTTGGACCTTGAAAGAAGCCTTCGTCAAAGCTCTTGGACTGGGACTTAGATTTCCATTGGATGCCTTCCGCGTAGAGCTGCCTGAAGATCTACCTCGCCCTGAATCCCAGCAATACACCGGGATCCAACTCCACTGGACCGACAACCTCCCTGAAAGCTACATGCGTCTGGACGATCAATCCTGGGAACTCCGGCTCTGGAACTGCCCCCCGGACCTTTGGATGGCGACTTGTATTCAAGGGGGTCAGTCAAAGAATTTTGACTATAAATTAGTTGAGGTTAATTAGTTTTTGTTGCAATAAAATAATGTCAAAATTCTTTGACTGACCCCCTTCAGGAAAAGACGATGGTTCTGTTTTCGTAAACCAGAGTTTTGCGGTTGAGGTGGGCGTAGATGGCGCGGGAGAGGGTGGTTTTTTCCACATCGCGTCCTTTGCGAACGAGATCTTCGACCGAATCAAGGTGGCTGACACGGGCGATGTCCTGTTCGATGATCGGGCCTGCGTCCAGGTCGGCGGTGACGTAATGACTGGTGGCTCCGATGATCTTGACACCGCGTTCATGGGCAGAGTGGTAAGGGCGGGCGCCGGGAAAAGCGGGCAGAAAGGAGTGGTGGATGTTGATAACGCGGTTTGGAAAATTACGGACAAAATTGGCGGTGAGAATCTGCATGTAACGGGCCAGGACAATAAAATCGATCTGACGTTCTTCCAAAATTTTCAGCTGTCGCGATTCCTCTTCCTCTTTATTTGCTTGCGTTACGGGCGAATGAAGAAACTCAATACCGAATTGTTCAGCAATGGGTTGAATCG
>JAUIHU010000117.1 GCA_030432175.1 Verrucomicrobiia bacterium
GATTGCTGCACTCTTACGGACTGGGTGGAGTGAATGCTTCGGTTGTGATTTCCGAGCGATGCAGTGGCGTGACTGGCAAGCGAGACAATATCGCTGGAGCAAACCATCAAGACCAGGCGGATCCATTGAGATTTCCATTCGTTTTGTCTGCTCAATCAGAAAGAGCGCTTCGAAGTTATGTTGTGGAGTGGGTGGATCGGATTCGTTCCGGACAGATTTGTGGCTCCAGATTGACACCGGATGCAGCGGAGCCGAGTGTCGCCGAAGTCGCATGGAATTTAGCGATCGGACGTCGTCCGGAAAAAGAAAGAGTGGCGTTGGTCGGAACTGACTGGGATAGCATCTTGGAAGCCTTGATGGCTTATCTTGAAGATCGCAGTCACGCGACTCTTTATGTGGGATCCGTTTTGACTAAGAACGAAGGTGTCAATGAGGGGAAAGAAGTGGATTTGGATTGGAATCTCCGAAGGCAGTCGACGGCCTGGATTCAAGGAGCGCTTTTTGAGAGGAGCTCTTTGTATTCATTGAGGCGACCAAATTGGAGAAGGTTGCCGCTCCCCCAACTGCCTTTGAGATTCTCTGACCAGTTGTTGACCCTTGGCAGCGAGAAAAGCGCTTCGGAGATATCTTTTAATGAAGCCCGGCAAAATCAGAAAAGTTTTCATGTGCGAGTCAAGCCGGTGGCCAGCGTGGGGAATCCATCTTCCATAGAGGATCAGATTGAAGTGGAGATCAACCCGGAGTCGCCATGGATTCAGCAGCATGTGATGCAGGGGCAGCCTTTGCTCGCTGGAGCTGCAGGCGCTGAAATTTTCAGGCAAGTTATCAGACAGTTTCTGAGCATTCGGTATCCTCAGCAAAGTGTGGATAATTTGAGGGTGAAGGATTTGATCTGGCATCGTCCGATATTAGAACGGGATCTTCAACAACCACTGAAAGTCCATGTTTCAGAAGTTAATCCAACATCAGGAGCGCTGCTGAAACTGGGACCCTTTGTTCAATGTTTTGTAGAATGGAACCCGGAACCATGGCGCGTTCCTGGACAGTGGAATGGGTTTGGTCCGTGGATCCACGAATGGCCTTCAGTCGATCCGACCTGGAACACTGACACAATTTACAGGCAGTTCGAGGAAAAGGGTTTTCAATACGGCGAACGATTTCGAGGCATTGCTAAACTCTGGGAACTTGACCAGCACAGTGTCGCCGTTTTGATAAAGCCGGTTGAGCTGCGCATCAGCCCCAGTATTCAGTGGGATCCGGAATGGCTGGATTCCATTTTGCAGACGATTTTTCCATGGATGAATAGTGAACGTCCGATGCAGCCGTATGCGATTCGATCCCTGCGTCTTCGCCATTCCTTGGACCAAGAACAAATCCGCGTCATTTCGCATCCGGTCGCCAACTTCAATCCGGACCGTCCTGAATTCGATTTGCTCGCGCTTTCCATGGAAGGAGAGACGCTTGTGGAAATTGAAGGACTTTGTTTCAAGCCTTTGGAGAATGCGCGTTCTATTATAGCAACATCTGAACAGGCAGAGTCGGATGAACTCTGGACCGCTTGCCCGCGATGGGAATACTTTGCTGAAGCTGGCGATTCTGATTTTTGTGACGCGCCATTGAAATCTGGGGAATGGATCTTTGTGACGAGTGATTCAAAGCAGAGAGCGTTACTCGTTTCAGCCGGTGGCGTTGATTGGGATGGTTTTGAAGACGCGTCATTGAGAGTCGAATTCCTGAAGCAGAAGCCTAACACGCCGCTGTTTCTTCAATGGAATTCAGCAGCGCTTAACCTGGAATATCCGACTCCTCGGACGCATGCTGATCTACTTGCCGATGCTTTGGCGTGGATGCAGGAGCAGATACATTCGGGTGAAATCGGGCAACGCAAGGTAATGACTCTTGTTCATCAGAACGATCCTTTGGCTCCGGCATTGGCTGCAATGGCCAGAACATTAAAAGCCGAGCGTCCGGACTGGAACTGGACCGTTGTTCAGGTCCCGGATGTGTGGGAGTCCACGAAACAGTGGATGGATGAAGCCAATCGAATTCTGAGAGCAATCCATTCCAGCAGTAGCGCGAATGAACTTCGATTGACTCATGAGGCGGTGTTAGAAAGGCGAACCTGGGACTCAACGCTACTTGAAATAACTGAAGCAAAAACTCCTCACCTCGGATCCGGCGCCTGGTTGATCAGCGGCGCCATGGGGGGAGTGGGGCGTGTTTTTGTTGAGTACTTAATTCGCCGAGGCGTTCGTCAATTGCGACTGGCAGGAAGATCTGACTGGTGTGAAGAGTGGAATGATCAGATTCGGAAATGGGAAGATTCGGTTGGAGCAAAACTCGATTGGTCCTACCATTCGTTGGACATAATGAATAGCGAGCAAGTTACCGGCTGGGTAAATGAGTTGAAGAGTCGGGAAGATTGTTTGTTTGAAGGCATTGCTCACTTAGCGGGGGTTGTTGATGATGAACCGCTGACGCGAAAATCTCTGGAATGCGCCAGGTCGGTTTTAAAAACCAAGATCGACGGACTGGTCAACCTTCAATCGGTGGCAAAAGATTTGGATGTCGATACGGTTGTATTGTTTTCATCTCTTTCGGCGGTATTGCCCAATCCAGGACACACTGATTACAGCGCAGCAAATGCGTTCTTTTCCGGGTGGAGCCATCAGATTGAGCAGGAGCGTGAAACAAATTTCAGAACCATCACACTGCACTGGCCGGCTTGGGCAAATGGCGGTTTTCAAATGAAACCGGAAGCGGCGCGCCTGATGGACCAGATCGGCGGGCTGCGTCCAATCCCGAATCATGAAGCCTGGCGAGCGTTGGATATGGCTTTGGGTCATTCTGGTGGCGGGGAGTATGCTGTATTTCATGGAACCTCAAAGCGCTTCTTGCGCTTGTTGCCATCCGACCAGAGAGAGGTCCAATCATCCGGGGACAATCGAGATAAAGTCACCACCAGCTCAGTGACTGTGCGCTCCGATTCCTTACTCAATCAGATTAAAACTCTGGTGGGAGATATACTGAGAATAGCGCCGGATCAGATCGATGAGGACATTGCATTGGACCGATTGGGGTTGGACTCCATTGCGGTGGCAGAACTGACCAGTTCACTCAACAGCTCTTTTGGACTCGAATGGACACCGCTGGTGTTTTTTGAAGTCAACACAGTGCAACAACTGGAGGCGAAACTGCGAGCTGACGGCGTTGAGTTTGTTGAAGCCAAAGTGAACCAGCAAATGTCCTCTGAGGCTGAGACAGTCAGGGAAGAAACAAAAGCGCTATCGTCATCGCCGTCGTTCAGGATTTCTGCTACAGAGCCGAACGCTGAAAAAACAGGATCGAATCAGGCTGCATTTCCTGTCGCCGTGATTGGCATGGATGGACAATTCCCAGGTTGTGAAAATGTTGAAGAATACTTTAACGCTCTCAGACAGGGGCGCAACTTAGTCACAGAAATTCCAGCTGACCGATTCGACTGGCGGGAGATTTATGGTTCACATACAGAACCAGGAAAAACGCCATGCAAGTGGGGTGGTTTTCTGAAAGGGATCGATCAGTTTGATCCAGCGTTCTTCCAGATCAGTCCAAGAGAGGCGCGCTTCATGGATCCACAACAACGCCTGATCCTGCAATCGGTCTGGCGCGCAGTTGAAAATGCGGCGATAGATCCAGAGACCATTCGGGGTCGAGCGGTCGGTGTATTCATTGGCGTGCAGAACCATGATTACGCAGAGAACATCGGAGACCGACTGGATCCAATGTTTGGCACAGGCGCTGTGGGAACGATTTTACCCAATCGCGTTTCCTTCTTCATGGATTGGACCGGTCCCAGCGAGTTGGTGGACACCGCTTGTTCCAGCAGTCTCGTGGCTGTGCATCGGGCGATCACTGCTTTGAAAAACGGTGACGCTGAAATGGCGATTGCCGGCGCCGCGCATCTGTTGATTTCACCCAGATCCTTTGTGATTAAAGGACAGATGGGAATCCTTTCACCGACCGGCGCTTGCCGCACTTTTGATCGTGACGCTGACGGAATGGTTCCAGGTGAAGGAGTGGGTTCTTTATTACTCAAGCCACTTGAAAGAGCGTTGGACGATGGGGACCCAATTCATGGCGTGATCCTGGGCTCGGCGGTCAATCATGGTGGGCATGCCAAATCCCTCACCGCGCCCAACCCGGTTCGACAATCCGAACTGATCCAGGCAGCAATGAAACGGGCGGGTGTGACACCGGATCAGATCGGGTACATTGAAACGCACGGCACCGGGACCGCTTTGGGCGATCCGATTGAAGTCGAAGGATTGATTCGCGCTTTTCAGGCAACATCACATCAGGCCAGGCAACCAGCGCCGTTGCAGAGCTGTGGACTCGGCGCTGTTAAAACACAAATCGGACATTTGGAAGCTGCGGCCGGATTGGCGGGACTTGTTAAAACTCTCATGGCGATGAAGCGAGAAGTCCTTCCCGGATCGCTTCATCTGGAGAACCGCAACCCACTCCTTCAGTTGGAGGAGAGTCCGTTTTATCTGGTTTCAAAAACACAACCCTGGCCCAGACAAACGGCGCTTCCTCGAATTGCAGGCGTCAGTGGATTTGGCTTCGGAGGAGCCAACGCTCATGTGATTTTGCAAGAGGCTCCGGCATTCGAGCCAAACGAATCCGAGCGAGTCTCAAAGGAAAGTGAGTTGAATGGTGATTGGTTCGTGATTTCTGCTCAATCTGAACGCGCATTGAGATTCACTGCTGCAGCATGGAAATCCTGGTTGGATCAAATACCATCTAACACGCATTTGGCGGACATCTGCCACACCACACAAACCGGGCGATCCGCATTACGGCGCCGTTGCGCTGTTTGGGTATCAAATACTGAGAATTGGCGGCAGGCGTTGTCGGCTGCGTTGGATGAGATTTCTGAAACCACCACAAACGCTGGATTCGACACTCGGAGTCATTCATTGGATCGAACGCAAACTGAAGATCAATTTAGACATCTGAATTGGAATGAAGTCGGACGTCTTTGGGAAAAGGGTGAATTTATCAACTGGCTGGAGTTGAGGTTGAGGAATGGTGGGGTTCAACCGAGGCGGGTGCATGGTCCGGCTTACGTCTTTGACACGCAGTCCTACTGGATGGAGCGCGAGGAAAAGAATTCAGTGGTTCCTCAAAAAACCAACAAAAACAGAAAGGATTTAGAAAAATCGGAATCTGAAGCACTGGTCACTTTACAAACCAGGTGGATAGCCAACGCTGGTGAAAACCTCGATTCGACCCTGCGCTCACAGTCCAAACATATCATTCTTGTTCCCACAGGAGTTCGGGTTGATTCCGAGGTTGTTTATGAAATCGACTGGCAAGACAAATCTTTCGCATTGAAGTCGGCAGAAGAAATCGCTCAACGCTTAGAACCAGGAACCTCAGTTCTGGATCTGACCTGGTTGGGTTCCTCGCTGGACGAATCTCCCAACATGACGCCCGTACTGTTTCTTCAGGAACTCCTGAGGAATGGCCCGCGTGCTGGTTGGAAATACTTGATGGCTCAGTCCTTGTCATCAGATCGTCGGTCCCAACGATTTCCTCAAGGACCCTGGCTGGCGGCATGGATTCGCACTTTGGGATTTGAATATCCAAAGGTGGAGTTTCGCGTCGTTGAACTGGATGAGGTGGAAGCTCAATCCGCATTAAATCTCCTGAAAGTTGAATCTGAAAAGAAACCGGATTCCGTTCAAATCCGGTATCAAAAAAGGAATCGTCTGCTTCCTGAGTGGAGACAAAATTCGGCGCCGGTAGATCCCTATGTAGTGGATCCCGACGCATGGATTGTCATCACAGGCGGACTGGGAGAATTGGGATTGGCGACCGCTCAGCGGCTGGCAAAAGAAGGAGTCAGAAAACTGGCGCTGACCGGACGGAGAATGCTACCCGACCTTCAAGACTGGGAAAAGACAGCTTCGAGTGATGCTGCCATCCGTGCGATGTTGGAACTGAAGCAACTCGGCGTGGAAGTAGTATATCAATCCTTTTCTGTGACCGACTCCAATGGATGGAAAGAACTTTGGGCTACGCTCGGCGCTGGCGCGGTTGTTGCCGGAATCATTCACTGCGCTGGAATTGCAAAAGTTACTCATCCGGCATTTCTCAGGAAATCGGTTGAAGAGATTCGAGAGATCACCGAACCCAAAGCGATGGGCGCGGTGGTGGCAGTTGAACAATCCAACAAGGTTCGAGATTTCATAGTGTTTTTCTCGTCTATCTCTTCCGCGGTTCCGGCTCTGGGATCTGGACTATCCGACTACGCAGCCGCAAATGCAGCGCTGGATGCGATGTGTGTTGCTGGAGATGCGTCGAATCTATCAGTCCGTCGAATTTCCATCCAATGGCCAGCCTGGAAGGAATCCACGATGGGAAGCCACAGCGAGCGAGGTCTGGCGCAGAAAGGATTGAGACCTGTGACTCAGCAGGAAGCTCTGGATTATCTCGTGGCGCGATTGGGATCCAGGTCCGGTGTTTATTTTCCAATACCGGAAAGTGTTTCTGTAGATAATCTCAACGAACTGAATCAGGCGCCTTCCCCATCACACGATATTGCGCCATCCAAACTCAATCCAGAGTCGAGTGGAGTTGCTAATGAAAGACAAATTAATAAACACGAAGAAGAGTGTCAGAACAAAGAGATAAGTATCCCTGCAGAATTGAAAGCAATTTTTGCCAGGGAACTGGGGACGGACATCGAATTGATTGACCCGGATCAGCATTTTGAATCCATGGGAGTGGACTCTATCCTGATGGCAGAAATTCTGAAATCCATTGAACGCACGACGGGACATCAAGTTGAGACTGACCTCTTGTTGGAAAATCCCAATCTCGCAGAACTTTCCAAAGCCCTGATGGCACAAGGGATATTCAGTCCATCCTCCAGTCAATCGGATTTATCCGAAGCCACAGAATCAAACTTGGCGCCTGTTGTTGAAGTCGAATCATTGCCGCAGGAACAACCAGATATGACACTCAGCGCCACCCCGGCTCTGGCTGTCGTCGGGATGGCTTGTCATTTTCCGAAGTCTCCGGATTTATCCAGTTACTGGGACTTATTGAATCGCGGACAAAGCGCTGTTGTGGAAGCTCCAACAACTCGGATGAACTTGAAGGAACTCTACAGTTCTGATGGAGGTCCAGGAAAAGTCATCAGTCGTTGGGGAGGTTTCATTGATGGCATTGAATTGTTTGATCCTGGGTACTTCAGCATCACCGAAAAGGAAGCGCCTTATGTGGATCCGCTGATTCGTCAGGCTCTGGAAACTTCGACACGCTGTCTTCGTCATGCGGGTTATCACGAGAAAGAAATCGCCGGCAGTTCGATGGGAGTCTTTATCGGATCCAGAATGGCCGGTTATGGAGCGCCTTCACCAGATCTGCCTCCTGACCGGCATGGAGTTCTGGGAGTCGGACAGAATTTCATTGCCGCATACCTTTCGCATTTTCTGGATGTGCATGGTCCGAATCTAGTCGTTGACACTGCTTGCTCCTCCGCAATGAGCGCATTGGCTCTGGCTGGGCAGAGTCTGCGATTGGGAGAATGCGAAGCGGCTCTCGTGGGAGGTGTGGATATTTTGTTGGATGAGAAACCGTACCTGACACTCAGCGCCTCAGGAGCATTGTCACCGGACGGACTTTGCCGGACGTTCGACGAACATGCGAATGGATTTGTCCCTGGCGAAGGTTGTGGAATGATGCTGGTCAAGACACTGCAACAGGCATTGAAGGACGGGGATCACATTTACGGCATCGTCGAAAGCATAGCGATGAACAATGACGGGCGAACGATGGGATTCACGACACCCAACCCTGACGCGCAGCAGGCGGTGATTGAAAAAGCGATACAGCAGGCAGGCATTCATCCTGAGACCATTGGGATGGTGGAAGCGCACGGGACAGGAACTTACATTGGGGATCCGATGGAACTCAAAGCCCTCACCCGTGTTTTCAGAAAACATTCGGAACGCAGTGGATACTGTGCGGTGGGCAGTGTGAAGTCCAATATCGGACACTTACTCAGCGCGGCTGGCAGCGCGAGTCTGATTAAAGTTTTGTTGGCATTGCAGAACAAAACCATCCCGGCGACATTGCACTGTGAAAAGCCAAATCCAAGATTTCGGTTTGAGGCGTCCCCTTTCTATCTGGCTATGAATTCTCAGCCATGGAGCCCGGAGGGTAACATTGGAACTTACCGAGCCGGCATTAGCTCTTTTGGTTTTGGCGGAACCAATGTCCACGCGATCCTGTCGCACCCCGAACTTCATAGCATCGAGAATTCAACTAAACGCAAACCGCTGGAAGAACCGGTTTTTAACAAGCGAAGGTTCTGGTTGGATCGTTCCCGAAACCAGGAAGCTCCAAGAGCAGTAATGTATACTCATTCCGTTACTGGAAGCAACCGGCACTCATATAATTTACAAAAGACCCACGAAGATAAAGCAGGCGTTGCCGTAGCTTCTGAGAACGAGCTGGCGCCCCTGTTGGATTTGGAGGTGATTTCATGACGACTGAGGGATTCAAAATCAACAACACAGCGACATGGATCCGGGCAGAGGATCCGGTCGTGCGCGATCACGTGGTACACGGTGTGCCGTTGATGCCGGGGGTTACTTTTCTGGATCTCATGTTCCGGCAAGCCAGGATGAGTGGTTTGGCGCCTGAATCTGTAGAACTGCACCGAACCATTTTTCGCGAACCGTTAAGTGTCAGCGACGCAGATCGCCGGCGTTTGAAACTGGAAGTTACTCCAACTTCACAAAACAGTTGGCGTTGTCAGGCTTTCAGTGTTTTGAACGACGAAACTGTCGCAACGCATGATCCAACATTCCGAATCCACGCCGAAGCGGAGTTTAAAATGGCGGGGAGTGATCCGGAACCAAAAGTAATTCAGATTGAAGCATTGAAGAGTCAAGCTGTGTCCACCAATTCCATGGACACAGCGTATTCATTTGCCCGAAGGGTGGATATCTGCCATGCGGGATTCATGAAGGCGTGTGGGGAGATTTATCGGGGGCAGGATTTTATTCTCGCGGAACTGAGTTTGAATGAAGAGGCATCTGCTTATGCTCCCCGATTCTTAATGCATCCAACACTGCTGGACGCGGCGACATTGGTTCCACTCCAATTACTTGACGAAGTGGAATCAGGAGGGGAGCTGCAACCCTTCATTCCTCTTTCTATCCAGCGGGTGCGTTATTTTAAATCTCTGCAGCCTCCTTGTTTTCTTTATATCCAATCCAATCAGTTTCAAAGCGCTGCCGGTGACATTGTATATAATGATTTACTGCTGCTGGATGCTGAAGGAAATCCCTGTGTGCTGCTGGAGCGATTAGCGGCCAAACGTATTCGTTCGGTGGAATCCATTCAGCGTATTGCACAAACGGCTGCGAGTGATTCATCACGATCGGATCAAAGCGCTGATAACGAAGCTGAATCAGGTGTCCAGTCACTCATCAACTTGAAGGGAACTGCTTCAAAATCAGAAACGCCCAAGAGAGTTAAAAGATCTGCGACAGATGTATTAATTGCGATTGCGTGTGAAGTAAGCGGATTGGATCCGGAGCAGATGAATGGAAGTCAAAGCTACTTTGAACTCGGGTTGGAGTCCGCGCATTTGATGGATGTTGTCATGCGATTGGAGCGAGGACTCGACACGCAGCTCTATCCAACACTCCTGTTTGAATACACTCATTTTGATCAGTTGGCGCAGTATCTGAATGATGAGTTTGGCGCTGAATGGATTCAGCGTTTTGATTCCGAAATTATAGACAACTCTGAGGATGAAAATTTCGAGACGGCTGACAAATTAACCTTTGGGTCTGGTTCCGAATTCGAATCAGCTGAGGACAGCGCTGGTAACGAAGTTCCGAAACCTGTCACTACTTCTCGAGTTTCTGCTTCTCCCGGAAGCAGGGATTTTGAACCGATCGCCATCATCGGGATGAGCGGCAAATTCCCGAAAGCCAGGAATGTGGAGGAACTCTGGAAGCGTCTGGCATCAGGTGAAGATTGTATTGAGGAAATCCCTGGAACGCGTTGGGATCACTCACAATACTATGATCCCCAG
>JAUIHU010000118.1 GCA_030432175.1 Verrucomicrobiia bacterium
TTTCAGAATGTGACAGTCAGGGAAATCCTAAATCAGTGGATTTTGGCAAAACGGGAAGAAGGACGTGTGGTGTACGACCCGGATAACTTTGTTATGGAATTTCGTCCACCCACCCTTCAAGCGTGGTATGAATGGTTGAAGCAGGCTTTGTAATGTGTTCCTGGAGTGATGAAATAAATGGGAACCACATTGTGCTTAGCTACCATGTGAGAGCAATTCCTTTAATTTTTGCTCCAGTCTATCGACCATGAAAGGTTTTTGGAGAAAGCCTGTATTGTGACTTTTCTCAGTAAACTTCCGAATCACCTCCTCTTCACTGTAACCACTTGCGAGAATGATGGGTGTTTCTTGATTGATTTTCCTGATTTCCTCAAACGCCTCTTTGCCGTTCATATTTGGCATGTTCAGATCAAGTATCACCGCAGAAATTTCATCAGCATGGGCTTTGAACATTTCCAAACCTTCCAGGCCATCTTCGGCGCAAAAAGTTTTGAATCCCATATCCTGCAGTAAAGTTGCAGATAGCTCACGAATCACCTCTTCATCCTCAACTATAAGAATGGCGCCTTCCGCTTTCCAATCATCAAATCCCTGAGTGGTGGGTGTAGATCTCCCATCGAGATCAGGCTGTTCGGTTTCGTGTTTCGGAAATAACAGAGTGAACTTAGCTCCATTCCCAACTGAACTACTGATTTTCATCACGCCGCTGTTGGCCTTGATAATGCCAATAACAGCGGAGAGTCCCAGTCCTCGTCCTGTAAATTTAGTTGTGTAAAACGGATCAAAGATTTTTTTCTGATCCTCCTCACTAATCCCGCAGCCAGTATCCTGCACCTCCAGCATCGCAAAATTACAATTTGGCAGAATATCAGGTGTAACAATGGCATTGCTGAGATCGACTTCCTCATAAGCGACGGAGCCGGTGCGGACAGTGACAGACCCGGCGTCCTCACCAATCGCTTCAGCTGCATTAATCAGCAAATTCAATGCAACTTGTCGTAACTGCGACCGATCTCCTTCCACCAAAATCGAATTGGGAGATAAAAAATACTCAAGTTTGATTTTTTTACTAATCGATACCGAAAGCAAATCAACTGTTTCCTGAACGAGCGGATTGATATCAACTTCCTCAACCGAATAACGTCCTTCACCGGAGTATGCCAGCAGTTGCTTGCAGAATTCTGCCGCTTGAATGGAGGCTCGTTCAATATGTTTTAGATGCGTCAGAGTGGCAGCGTCGCTGGGAAGCCCTTTTTTGCCTAACTTGACATGACCTAGAATAGCGGTCAGCAGGTTATTGAAATCATGGGCAACTCCCGCAGATAACCGACCAATACTCTCCATCTGCTGTGCTTGACGCAGCTGCTTTTCAAGCTTGCGGCGTGGAGTGATGTCTGTCATGGACCCGACCATGCGAATAACATTCCCATTTTTATCCCATATGGCTTTGCCCCTCACATAGACGCTCTTATAGGATCCTTCCTTGGTGCGCAGTCGGTGCTCCGAACTGTAGAAAGGGGTCTTTTGATTCCAATGATCCTGCATGGCGTCCAGGACCAGGTCCTTGTCTTCTGGATGTATTAAATCCTCCCAAATCCGGATCTGATTCGGCAGTTCGTTATCGCCAAACCCCAGGATCTCCTTCCATTTGGGAGAATAATAGACCTGGTTCGTTACCAGATCGATGTCCCAGATCCCGTCATTTACTCCATTAACCGCGAGGTCATATCGCTGTTGGCTTTCTGCAAGTTCTTTATTTTTCGCTCGAACCAGAATTCGTTCATGGTAGAGCATCAGCGCCGACTTGACCCGTCCAAACAATTCAACTTCATTGACAGGCTTGGGGATGAAGTCCATTGCGCCACATTCGAAGCTTTTCAAAAGCGCTTCATCTCTTCTTAAAGCGCCCCCGGTGACCACTATAATCGGAATATGCCGGCTTTTCTGGTTGTGGCTGATTAATCGACTGGTTTCGTAACCATCCATCCCAGGCATCATCAGATCCAGCAAAACCAACCCGATATCATCTCTTTGCTGAATAATATCCAGCGCTTCCTGGCCAGACAACGCCAGCAGCACGTTATTAAACCCCTTTTCCTCCAATAAGTCTTTCAGCAGATCCAGATTGTCCTCTAAATCATCCACCGCAAGAATCGGAGTGTTCATTACGTCCAATTCTTCAAACTCCTCATCTGAGGTGAATTTTAATGAAGGCGCTGGGTCTGACATATACCTGTGGCAGTGTTAAAAGGTGTTACATACATCATCAACGATGCTGAATTGCCTGAAAAACTAACAAATTTATTGGCTTAATGGGAGAACAAATTGCCTTTCAACATAACCTTTGAGACTTGTTCCTCCAGTTCTTTCCTTTCGGCATCAGTCAGATTTTTTGCTGTCAGCACGATAACTGGTAAATGCAAATGCTCTGGCATGGTCCGAATTTCCTTTAAAAAACTGAACCCATCCATGACCGGCATCTGTAAATCCAACAAAACAATGTCCGGTTTGAATTTCCCAAGCAACTCAATGGCTTCCTGGCCGTTTGGCGCAACCCGGATTTCCTCCGCTTCACTTTCCAACCAGGTTGTGAGCAATGATTGTGTGTCTGGATCATCCTCAACGACCAATATTTTCCCCTTCGTCCCCTGTGCGGACTTCAGATTTCGTTCCAGACTGGCATTGAACTGACCTCGCGTGATCGGCTTGGTCAACGCATCCACTGCTCCTAGAGAAATGGCCATTTTCCGATCGGCGACAATGCTGATAATAATGACCGGAATTTGCTGCAACTCTTCACTTCCTTTCAGGTCTGAGAGCACTTCCCATCCATTCCTTTCCGGCATCATGATGTCCAATGTGATCAGATTGGGCTGCTCGCGCTTGGCTATTTCGCACGCTTCTCTCGGATTGGAGCAAAAAATCGGATTGGCGCCCAAATCAGCGACGTAATGCGCAATCAGATCTCTGGCATCCGGATCATCGTCCACGATCAACACCTTTTGTCCGGGTTGAATGGCAATATTTTCATTCAGCGTGGATGTGAGTTCTTCAATCAGTCCTCGATGGTCTTTTTGGTTGGAGGCAATGCGACGAGCTATTTCAGAGCGCTGACTTGATGCGGGTTCAGATTGTTCCGAGGTTGGTTGATTTGAATCGGCTCCTTGCGATGTTCTTTTATCCGGGCTTTGAACGGAGGCTTCTGAAGACTCGACTGTTCTGGGCAAGCGCTCTGCTGTCTTCTGAGCTTCTTTGTTCGTTGGAGAAGCAGGAAGTCTGATGGAAAAGATACTCCCCTGACCCTCTGTGCTTTCAGCTGTCAGCTCCCCGCCAAGCTGTTTGATCATGGATCGTGAAATGGTCAGTCCCAACCCGGTGCCTCCGAATTGGCGTGTCGTGCTGCTGTCCGCTTGCCTGAAAGGTTCGAATACTTCGTTCAGTTTGTCCTTTGATATACCAATCCCGGAGTCCTTGACGCGAATCATCGTTTTCCCAGCTGTTCGGTGCAATGGTTCCAGTATCACTTGTACTCCGCCTTTTTGCGTAAACTTGATGGCGTTTCCTACAAGGTTGATCAGTGTTTGCCTCAGCTTTTGCTCGTCCGTTTCAATGATCCATGTGGGCGCCGCCAGGTCACAGGTCAGTTCAATTCCTTTGGATTCAGCTTGAGTGTGAGTCAGGTCTATAACTTCAGCAATCAAAGAGGCCACGTTGCAGCCCGACAATGAGACTTCCATTTTGCCGGCTTCAATTTTTGATAAATCCAGGATGTCGTTGATGAGATTTAACAAATGCTTCCCATTACGATTGATCTTCTCTGCCCGCTTCAGATCATTCTCCGTCAATGATGCGTCCTTGTTCTTTAACAGTATGCCGCTGAATCCAATAATTGAGTTCAATGGAGTTCGTAATTCATGACTCATGTTAGCGACAAACTCACTCTTTAACTGGTCTGCCTTTTTGAGTTCCCGGTTGCTTTTTTCCAGAGCAATGGACTGCTTGTTCAGAGCCTTGTAACTCAGAGCATTGCTGAGTCCGTTGGCAAACGAATCAACATAATTCATGATGCTCCCCATCACCTCGGACTCCGGTTTTTCAAAGGCTCCCAACACGAAGACTCCAAGAGCTTTATCCCGGTACATCACAGGAATTCCATATATGCAGCGCACTTCGAGTTCAACTAACCCAAAGTCAAGTCGAGGAATTAAATGCGGTGGTATTTCCTCCATGAAGATGGTTTCCTTCCTCTGCGCGACTTCAAGCGGAAAGCCCTGGATCGCTATTTCGTTCTGGATCGGTTTGAGAGCTTTTCTATCCATGCCTAAAGAGGAGAGGCAAGTCAGATGTTCGGCTCGTTCATCCAGCAAAAAGAAACTCCCAATTGGCGCATTGGAAGCTGAAAGGAGATGTTTCAGGGATTTTTCAACCAATGTATTGATATCAATGGAGTTGAGGTCGGAGAGAAAATCCCGGAATTGTGTCTGAGTTTTGATGACTCGCGAGAGAGAGTCGTTACGTTTGCTGAGTTCTTCTTTCGATATAGCTAGTTCCGAACTGAACTTTTCGAGTTCGTTGATGGAGGACTGAATCCGCTCAGCCATCTGGTTGATGGCTCGTCCCAATGCTCCCAATGAATCGCTTCCCCCTTCCTCAGCGCGAGCCTTGAAGTTGCCGTTTCCGATGGTTTCAGCTACTTCAGCCAGATCCATCAAACGACTGTTTGTTCTTCTTACTTCCAACAAACCAAGCAACATCATAATCAGAATGATGCCAACCTGGAGCCATTGCACCATCTGTTCATTCTGATAGTTGTATTTGGAGAGTAAAATCAGAACAAACAACGCTGTCAGCGCAGCAAACAGGTTTCTGGTCCGTGGACGAACTTTAAACTGGGAACTCTTTTTCATCGCTTTAGTGGTGTTGCGAGTCTTATCAGAAGCGCCAAACAACAGGCTTCGGTCAGGTCAGTTTCTCGATGGAATGAGTCAAGGCTTCTTCATCCACAATTGGCTTGCTGACATAACCATCAAAACCAACGCTCATCAGTCCTTCCTTTTCTGACTTCATCGCATGTGCAGTCAGCGCAATGGCGGGGATTGATTTCCATTTAGGACTCTGACGCAGCGTTCTGAGTAATGTGATTCCATCCATGCCGGGGAGTGAAATATCCAGAAGGAAAAGGTCGGGTCCGCTTCCTGAAGTATCACTTTGCAAAGATTCAAGCGCCGCGTTGGCGTCAGGGAAATGCACGATACGGTAGCTGTCTTCCAATAAATCGATCACCAGATCGGCGTTATCAGGGTTGTCTTCGACCAGGTAAAGGGTTTTCATTAAATAACGATAATCAAGTTGTATTGAAGAGAACTTCGGGCTCTTCAATACAAATGGTGGTATTCAGTTCTTGAATGATCAGGTCAGTATTTCTCTGACGACACGCGCAGGTTCCACTCCGGTCAGGCGTTGATCCAGTCCCTGGTACTGATAGGTGAATCTTTCATGGTCAATGCCGAGTTGGTGCAGGATGGTCGCATTCAGATCCCGGATATGCACCGGATCCCGGACGATGTTGTATGAAAAATCATCGGTCTCTCCAAACTCAAATCCGGATTTAATTCCAGCTCCAGCCATCCACATGGTAAAGCAACGTCCATGATGGTCGCGTCCGTGATTATTCTCGCTCAATGCGCCTTGAGAATAGATGGTACGACCGAATTCTCCTCCACAGACAACCAGTGTGTCTTCCAACATGCCGCGACTTTTCAGGTCTTTCACCAATGCTGCTGCCGGTTGGTCAATGTCTTTGCATTGTCCCCGAATCAGGTTGGGCAAGTTGCCGTGCTGATCCCAGCCGCGATGAAAAAGTTGGATAGTGCGTACACCACGTTCCGCCATTCTTCTTGCAAGAATACAATTGTAAGCGAAGGATCCAGGATTTCTGGAGTCAGGACCATATAGATCGAGAACGGATTCCGGTTCGTCACTGACATCGGTTAATTCAGGAACAGACGCCTGCATGCGGAATGCCATTTCATATTGGGCGATGCGCGCTTCGATTTCCGGGTCAGCTACTTCGTTGAAATGGCTCTGGTTGACAGCGTTCAGCATGGCTCGCCGTCGTGAGCGAGTGACTCCTGGAGGATCATTCAAATAAAGAACCGGCTCCCCTGAGCTGCGCAGTTTAACACCCTGGTGTTTGGACGGCAGGAATCCGCTGCCCCACAACCTGGAATACAGCGCCTGGCTTTGACCTCGACCCTTGGAAATCATGACCACGTAATTCGGCAGGTTTTCATTCATCCCGCCCAGCCCGTAACTCAACCAGGCTCCCAGACTGGGACGTCCCAGTTGCTGTGTTCCGGTGTTGATGTAGGTAATGGCCGGATCATGATTAATGGCTTCAGTATTGACCGATTTAACAAGAGTGATGTCGTCAACAATGCCGGCGATGTGCGGCAACAGCTCACTGACATAAGTTCCATGTTTGCCGTACTTCTTGAAATCAAACATAGGCGCCACACATGGAAAACTCGATTGCCCGGATGTCATTCCTGTCAGACGCTGCCCGTTTCGGACCGAATCGGGAAGTTCTATACCGTGAATCTTTCTCAACGCAGGCTTGAAATCGAACATGTCGATGTGTGAAGGGCCACCTGAAAAGAATAGGTAAATGATCCTCTTGGCTTTCGGCTTGAAATGTGGCTGGCCGTTCAGGTCTGCGCCTTGAAGCCCAGGTTCAGTGGTTGAGCCAAAGACTGACGTTGGATTCATCAATGACGCCAGTCCCAGCGCTCCGAGTCCACGAGCGCCCATTTGCAACATCTGACGCCGGGAAAGCAATTGTGATCCGTCAATAATAGGTAATGGAAATTTCATGACCTTTTTTCTGTTAATTTAAAGTCAGCTTGATGAGTGAAATGAATCCGGAGTTTTATTCTTTGGTTAGTGTTTCATCCAGATTCAGGATCGCGCTGGCCGCCATGGTCCAAGCCGCCAGTTCAGTTGTGTCTATGGATTCCGCCCAATTGGATTCTCCCATTTTGAGAAGTTCTCTGGC
Source organism: Verrucomicrobiia bacterium (assembly GCA_030432175.1). Lineage (GTDB taxonomy): Bacteria > Verrucomicrobiota > Verrucomicrobiia > Limisphaerales > JAUIHU01 > JAUIHU01. The sequence goes on from JAUIHU010000118.1 coordinate 7,055, forward strand.
AGCGTCTGGATCCTGTTCAAAATCAGATTTCATGGTTTCCAGCAATTCCAGAATCGCTTGAGTACGAACTGCATCCGCGGGCTTGGCAGTGGCCAGTTGAAATGCGTAATCAATTCGATCGCTGTCACACGTGTGGTCCATGGAAAGTAATCTTTCCGCCATTTTGCGGGCTGCTTCCACGAATTGTTCATCATTCATTGTGACCAGCGCCTGCAGAGGTGTATTTGTGCGAGGACGTTGCACCACACACTTCTCACGAGTAGGCGCATCGAATGCCATCATGCTGGGCATTGGAGCGGAACGTTTCCAGTAGATGTACATACTGCGGCGATAAAGATTCTCTCCGGAATCCCGCTGGTATCGGAGGTTGCCATCCAGTGAAACTTCATTCCAGATGCGCGGTGGCTGATACGGTTTGACACTCGGTCCTCCCAAAGTTTCCACTAGCAAGCCGCTTACCGCCAACGCGGTGTCCCGAATGAATTCCCCTTGCAATCTCAACCGGGGAGCGCGCCCTAAAAGCAGATTGCCTGGATCCACTTCAGCCAGGTCTGAGCGGTACTTTGAGGACTGCCTGTAAGTCCCAGACATCACTATCTGTTTGATAGCGCGTTTGATATTCCAACCATTATCCACAAAATCACGAGCCAGCCAGTCCAGTAACTCAGGATGTGAGGGGCTGGAGCCTCGGGTTCCAAAATCGGAAGACGTGGCTACAATTCCTGATCCGAATATCAGCTGCCAGAAACGATTCATGGCAACTCTTGAGGTCAGTGGGTGTTTGGGGTGGGTCAGCCATTTTGCCAGGCCCAGACGATTTTGCGGATAGGAATCCGGCATAGGGAAAATTGCTTCCGGGACTCCAGGGAAAATCTCTTCGGACTTGATCGGTGACGCATAATGTCCGCGGTTTAAAACATAAGTTGGTCGAGGATCTTCCATATCCTCCATGATCATACTTGTGGGCGTCGCGTTCAGGATCGCCTGCTCCTTTTCCCTTGTCTGCTGAATCCTGCGATCCAGCTCCAATCCGGTTTCCCAAAAATTCTTGGAATAATAATCGGTTAATCGGCTGAGGTCTTCTGGCAGCAAATCACATTCAGGTTTGGCGATCAGGTTACGAATGCCTTCAGGCAGAGAATCGCCTTCCATTTGAAAATAAAAGCCCGACCCGCCACCTCCATTATTGACTTTCATAACCAGAAAGTTAGCTCCGGCTTGCAGGGGAGCCGAAACACTGTCCTGATTGGGAGCTACGCCACGCGAAGTATTGTTGGCATGAATCCTTACCCCATTCAGCCAGATCTGCACTCCGTCATCACTGCCAATGGATAAAGTCACATTCTGCTCTATGCTGGAATGCAGTACGCGAGCCAGGTAGATAGCGGAATTTCCTGGCAAACTCAGCATGACGGGTTCTCCATCTTTCCAACCCGTCTGATCTTTCCATGACTGCTCCTCATATTGAGCGGACCAGTCAGGTTCACTTGATTTCTCGGGACCGAATTCTGTGGAAAAGGCTTCACCAGCTGAATTGGCCTGAAATGGCCCAATGGACTTCCACGGTTCCAGACTTGGCGCGGGTTTCTCTGATTCCCTTTCACTTTTTGCCCAGGACAGAATTTCGGATTCCTCGGGTTTTTCATTTTCACGACGTTCAGTCATTTCTTTCAAACTGGACCGTAACCCGTTGATTTCCTTTTCCTGGGACTCCGAGAACACATAAACCAATGGTGGTTCATTCCCATTCCTCGTCTGCATTCCTCCGTCCTTGGTCCGGTTAAAGTACGCAAAGAACCGGTAGTATTCTTTTTGTGAAATCGGGTCGTACTTGTGATCGTGGCACTGACCGCATTCCACACTTAAACCAAGAAACACATCCCCGGTAGTTTTGACGCGGTCGACCACATACTCTACGCGATATTCTTCCGGAATGGCTCCGCCTTCATCCGTCGTGCCGTGATTACGATTGAAACCGGAAGCCACTTTTTGAGCAATGGTCGCGTCAGGGATCAGATCTCCAGCCAGTTGCTCCAAAGTAAACTGGTCGAATGGCATGTTATTGTTGAAGGCCTGAATCACCCAATCTCGCCATGGCCACATATCGCGAACACCATCCGCGTGGAAAACGCTCGAATCCCCGTAACGGGCGGCGTCCATCCAGTACAAAGTCATGCGTTCTCCAAATTTCCTGGAAGCGAGTAATCGGTCAACGACCTTTTCGTAAGCTCTTGGATCAGGATCATTCAAAAAATCAGAAACCTCCTGAGGCGTCGGAGGCAGTCCGGTGAGATCGTAGGTAGCGCGACGGATTAAAGTGGCGCGATCTGCTTCAGGAGAAGGTTGAAGATTTTCATTCTCCAACGCATTCAGGATGAAAAAATCAATCGGATTTTGCGGCCAGTCCGTCAGTTCTACTTTTGGGAGTTCTGGTAGTTCAGGGGTTTCAAAAGCCCAGTGACCCGACCATTCAGCGCCAGCGTTAATCCAAGCTGTGATCTTTTCAATTTCAGTCGGGGTCAGAGGCTTTTTGGTTTCGGGAGGGGGCATGATTTCATCGGGATCCTCGCTGGTAATTCGATGAAAAATCAGACTTTCCTCAGCAGAGCCTGGCGCAATGACAGATCCTCTTTTGCGAGAACTGAAAAGTCCCTCCTGAGTATCCAGACGCAACCGGGCTTCTCGACTTTGTTCGTCCGGTCCATGGCAATGAAAACATTTTCCGGAGAGGATGGGTTGGATTTCATCAATAAAATCAGGCCCTTCGGCGTACATCTGGAGAACTCCCAGAATGATAAAAAACATTCCGGCAGTCAGACCTGAAGTGAAACAACGGTTCTGGCTTTGCTTGGGAAGCGTCATAAGTAACTAAGGTGCAATTTATTTATATTTTGCCCGATGATCTCTGAGAAGTAAACGTCTGATTCAGCGGTAGATTCGGCATGAAGGATTTGAGAAACAAGGAGGCCCGGAACCGGAAATTCACAATCGCCGTTACAAAATGGTAACAAGAGCAGGTGATCTTTGGTACAGAA
>JAUIHU010000744.1 GCA_030432175.1 Verrucomicrobiia bacterium
AACGCAACCAGAACTACGGATATGAAGGGGTGGCAGCGGTATCGGCCGGTAGATCTGTGGGATTGAGAATGATTCCAATGGTAAGAGACTTGCGGTTTGCCTGGGAGGAAACTCCGCAAATGGCTTTGGATGAACAGAAGCAGAAAATGAGGGATAGTGTGCGCGCCGCATTGATGAACTGGGCGAAAGAGCAAGGCGAAGGTCGCGACTACACAGACAATGAACCGGAGCAATGTTTACATCCTGTGGGGCACTGGTATGAGTTTGCCAATCTGCTTCGAAACGGTTTGCTCAAGGAGATTTTTGATACCCAATCCGAAGCTGAAGTATCTGATGTTGCATAACATTGATACACTTGGAGCAACGATGGATCCGGGTTTGCTCGGCGAGCATATTCGATCTGGGGCGGCCCTTTCTTTTGAAGTGATTCCAAGACGACTGGAAGATCGCGGAGGCGGACTGGCTCGGGTGGATGGTCATCCACAGCTGGTTGAAGGATTGGCGATGCCGCATGAGGAAGCGGAGTTTGAATTGACTTATTACAATTCAATGACGACGTGGATTGATCTGGATGAAACGTTGAAGGTATTTCATTTGACGCGCAATGATCTGGGCGATGCTGAGAAGGTAGCCAGTGGAGTTCGACGCATGGCTTCCAGGATGCCGACTTATGTAACGTTAAAAGAAGTGAAAAAGCGCTGGGGGCATGGACAGGAAGATATTTTTCCCGTGACACAGTTTGAAAAACTCTGGAGTGACATGACGGCTGTGCAGGATTTGAAAACCGCTTTCATTGTCGCGCCAAGGTTCAGGGGGCAGCAATTGAAAGATCCTGCGCAGTTGGATGGGTGGCTGAGAGATGGTTCTGCTGCGTATGTTGAAAGCTTATGTGATTTTTCTGATTAACGATTAAGTAAAAATTGCATTATTGGGGAAGGGGGAACGCCGCGATTCAAAATTGCGTGGCGTTCTCTTTTTTTATTTATACAGGCGTCTGATTACGATAATTTTTAAAGCATCCAAGCAATCTTTATTTTCATCAACTACAAGATTGATATTTAAATTCTGACAAATAAGTTCCCATGAAGGACCGAATTTCTAACATCAAAAAACTAATCCGCTGGGCCTGTCCTCTGAGTTTGGTTATAGCTCCAGCGACGGGAATATGCGTTGACGTTTTTACCGACAATTTTGATGACGGTAATGACGATGAATGGACACATTTTGGACTGGAAAGCATCGGCTTGCCTGCCCCGTCTTATGAATTTCCTGATGACAATTGGGGTGGAAAGGCGTACCGGATCGCTACCCCGGCGCCACCGGTTCCTGATGCTGGCCCTGGGCGTTCGTTTAGCTATTTGGAGGAGCATGTCTTATCGGACTTTTTAATCGAGGCCGATGTTTTGAACTGGGACAACGACATTGATCAAGCCTTTGGTTTTTTGATTCGCGCTGAGAATATTGGCTTAGGGCAGACCACTGGATATGTTGTGAATTATGATCCTCAGCAGGAATCTGGAGGTCGCGGCCAGTTTCAAATCAACCGTGTTGTTGGGGAAGCCTCGGATGAGACGATTGCCTCTGCTAACATAACACTTCAACCCGGTGAGGATTATCGGATGGTGGCGGCGGGAATTGGATCAGATTTGTATGCAGCCATTTTCTCTCTCAAGGATCTCAGCGAGCCGATTGTTGTGATCAGCGCTGTTGACGAAGCATTCAATTCAGGAGTCTTTGGATTTTTTAATTTTTCTGTTAGAGTATCTGCAATTTTTTTATATAAATTTTCTATTAATTTGTCTTTTTCATTATTTTCTTTTTCTGCAATTTCTATACCATCTTGATTTTCTAATAAATAATCTTCATGGGA
>JAUIHU010000119.1 GCA_030432175.1 Verrucomicrobiia bacterium
GCTCGTCAGTTGGCAAGATTTCCTGGTCCAGCAGCAGCGGGGCAGCTGGATCAGATATATCAAAGATCCTCACATTGTCCGGAGATTCCACCAGAATTCCGGCTAGGTAGTTATTCTCAATATCCACACCAATGGCTGACATGGCTGTTGGCACGAACTCAGGCCCCAAATCGTTCAGGATCGTTCCAGTTCCGGATACCAGATCAAACGCAATCTGACGCAAGTTGGATCCAGCAGCATTTCCCCAGAATGTATCTCCAGCTCCAAATGCCAATCCCAATCCAATATCTCCTCCGCTGATCCCATCTACTTCTATCAACGTTGGGAAAAAGCTGAATCCTTCTGATGTGGTGAAAATGGCAGCAACCGTTCCCTGCCTGGACCCAACCACTATCTGTGTGTCAATCCCTGATCCTCGAACGTCAATCGTGTCTCCCCACCTTTGAGCGCTTCCCAACCCCGGATCACCCTCAAAGGCTACTTGTGGAAGCGCGTTCGGATCATCCGAGTCCCACCGGTAAATGGTAAACGCTGTACTGGTCCCGTCCAAAGTCAGGTTGGATCCATACACTACTCCATCATCCGCTACTCCGATCATACTGAGCGTGAAGATGCCGCCGACCAAATAGCTGGGATCTGTATCCATTTCATGCAGATACTCTCCGGTGTCAGAGTCAAAGACATGAATTCTGGCTCCACCTGTCCTGCTGACGAGTAACACATTACCGGTCACAGGATTGTAGGCCATGCCTCGCTGGGCATTGTCCGTTCCGATAAAATCCAGCTCGGTTTCTCCTGGAACCTCGCTCCATACCAGGTTGAGCACACTGGAATCAATCAAGGCTTGAACGGTCAGCTCGGCTTCCAGGCTAGTGACGGAGGCCACCGAGTTGCTGACTTCAACTGAATACAGACCTGAGTTTTCCAGAGCCGCCTCCGCAATTTCGTACGAGGGTAATGTGGCTCCTTCTATAGGTTCCTGATCTTTAAACCATTGAAAGGTAAATGGAGGTGTGCCAGTAACTGCCACCTGGAAATTAACCTGACCACCTTCTAATACAATCTGTGGAGTCGGTTGAGTCAGCAGCTCGGGAGGCAACACTTCGGTCGGTAGTTCAATATCCCATGCAGCAATTCCGTTGTTGGTCAGCAATGCAATAAGGCGATCTTCATAAAACCCGACCGCTCCGGTGCCATTTGGATTTGCGTTGGCTACAGGAAACTCCACGTCATCCATGGCTATCAAGCCACTGTTCAGATCTGAGATGTCATACAAATAAACCTGTGCAGGAGTCCCAAGCGCGATGCCCGCCAAACGTTGTCCAACAGGATCTACCCCAATCGCAGTGACCGAATTCGGAATTGCCGGTGAAACAAAGCTGTTCTCAATCGCCGCTTCTCCGGTGGATAAATCAAATGAGATATGGTTCAAAGGCAGGTTAATGGATTTGGTCCAGATGGTGTTCCCGGCGCCAAACGCAACCCCCAATCCGAAAGCTCCCGCATCCGCTTCAGAGATTTCAAATGTCTGCGCAACGAAATCCGTTCCATTGTCGGTCGATAAAATAGCGAACATTTTTCCGGATCTGGATCCCAACAAAATCTGCGTGTCTGTTCCTGATCCGCGCACAGCAATGGTATCCCCCCAGCGTTGTGCAGTACCTGATCCCGGATCCCCTTCAAAGACCAGTGTTGGTACTGCGTCAAAGGATTCACTGTCCCAACGATACAGTTTGTAAGGGGATGTTGATCCATCCAGTGTCAAATTTCCTGAATAAATAGCGCCGTCATCCGACACTCCCACCATGCTGATCGGGAAAATTCCTCCGCTGATGCTAACACCTTCACTGTCAAAGGTAGAGAGAACCAATGGACTCCCAAAATTATCCAGCACATCCGTTCCGTCGGCGCCATTCAATCCATAAACACCAAGTCCGCTCGTGCGACTAACGATCCAGGCGTTTCCGGTCGCCGGACTGACGCCCATCCCACGATGCGCGTTGTCATCAAGCAGATAAAACCGCTCGTTAGGTCCGACATTCCATGCAGGGACAAGAGATTGGGCGCCGGAGTTGCAAACAATGCTGATTCCCAATGCCATCAAAGATACCGAAGCTTTGAAAGACAACCGGGAATTCAACACTGAACGTTTGTTCAATGGGTTAGTTGATTGAATTGAGTTCATACATTTTTCTTAAAGATAATTTGCATTGAGAACTAAACGGGTGAAAGAGATTTTTGCAAGTTGAGCGGCTTTCAAAAAATTTACATTCTGGGAACTGTAATGCCTCGTTGTTTCATATACTTGCCTGCCCGGTCAGCGTATGAGGTTTCACAAACTTCTGAGGCTTCAAGGAACAGCACCTGAGCCAGCCCCTCATTAGCATAAATGCGCGCCGGTAGAGGTGTAGTGTTAGAAATTTCCAATGTGACATGCCCTTCCCACTCCGGTTCAAATGGAGTCACATTCACAATGATCCCACATCTGGCATACGTTGATTTCCCCAAACAAATCGTCAGTATATTCCTCGGAATGCGGAAATACTCAACACTTCTGGCTAACGCAAACGAGTTCGGCGGAATAATGCAGACGTCCGTCTGAATATTCACAAATGACCTTTCATCAAAGTTCTTCGGATCAACCACAGTATTGAAAACGTTGGTAAATACTTTGAACTCGTCCGAAACCCTCAGATCATATCCATAACTGGACAGCCCGTAGCTGATCGCCAAAGATTGATCTTCTGCCGTTTTTACCTGACGGTCAACAAACGGGTCGATCATCCCATGTTCCGTCGCCATTTTCCTAATCCATTGATCAGAGTGAATTCCCATAAGTTGCGAAGATAATAATCAGTTTTTCTGAAAAGCGCCCCATCGAAAATTAAAAAAATGGCGTATTTGCCTTTGGTAAATCTTTGGGACACGGATCAGTTTCATCCACTGACTTCAGTCTTTATTTCCAGACTCAGAATCTGCCGAATTCCAGAAATCCCTAACCGCTGCTTGAAGTGAGTCAGCGTTCTCAACTCGGACTTTGGTCCAATAATCCGGCAAAAACTGCTTATATGAAAACTGGCGGTATCTGGAATCGAGTAGCACAACAAAACCCTGGTCGCTTACGGATCGAATCACTCTCCCCGCAGCCTGCAGTACGCGCTGCATCCCGGGTTGAATATATGCCTTCTCAAACCCATCCTCACCTTTTCGATCCAATAACGATCTGATCAATTGCCGTTCCACCTCAATCATAGGCAACCCTACTCCGACAACCACAGCCCCTACCAATGATTCACCCGGCAAGTCAACTCCTTCACCAAACACACCTCCCAAGGTCACCATTCCCACTTGAGTTTTTGTCGCGGACTTTCCGGGCTCCAACCGAAATCGGTCGACGAATGCCCGCCGCTGTTCGTCGTTGAAATCTTGACTTTGGCGGTGAACGCAAATCTCGGGAAACGATCTGGTGAACTCGTTGTGTATTTGATCCAGATATTCAAATGATGAAAAAAATACCCAATAATGGCCGGTTTTCGGCGATATTGCTGAGTAGATGCTTTGAACAATCTGAGAACTGCTGTTTTTCCTTTGAGAATAGACAGTCGAAACATACGGAGCTTCCAACGCCATGAAATTCTTCTGAGGAAATGGCGAGGGCAGTTTCATTGACGCGCCGTTGGTTCCAATCTGGTCTTTAAATCTATCCGGCGCTCCAAGTGTGCCGGAAAAAAGAACAACTCCTGCCGCTGATTCAATTCGCTCCTTGATCAGTTCCGACGGATCCAGACAGGCGAGTCTCAATCGTATTTCAGATTGAGTTGAGTCCAAATCTCCTGTTTCAAGAATGGCCGCATAATTCTCAGACCACCGATCCACACAGCGTTCCATCGACCAGGTAGAAAAAAACAAGTCCATCGCAGCCTGCAACCGATCCGACTCCAGTTGTTCGGTCCAACGATCTTCAAAGGTTTTGTTGAACTGCCCCAGGTATTTGACCAATAGAGCCGGATAATCCCGGGAAGCGCTTCCACGCATCCCTTCCCTGACTCGCACGGTCTCGGAATGATCCCAACCATCCCACGTCAACTTCTCCAGTTCTTTCTCTACCTGACTGATCAGAGCGAGTTGCTCTTCCAAACCTTTCTCTCGTTCAAGAACCTCCCTCAAGAGTCTGATTTCACTGATCTTTATTTCGGCTGAATACATTTCTCTGGCTCGATCAGGAAAGTGATGCGCTTCGTCAATCAACCAGATTTCATCGCAAAACTCACTTCCTCCTTCAATTGGAGCCACATGCGGATCAAATCTGTAATTATAATCTCCAATTCGCACATCAAACCACCGTGAAGCTTCCATGATGAGCGCATGCGGACAAATCTGGTGTCGCCTGGCTATTTCAATCGCTTCCTCAGCCCCCAGTCTTTCCATGGTCAATGCTTCATCCAGCGCTGGTCGTATGCGATCGTAATATCCTACCGTATAAGGACATACGTCTGTTATTTTGTCAGCAATTCCTCGGTCCTCAGCGCAAAAACAAATGCGCAAACGAGATGTCCATTGAACTGAACTGATCTTAGCTCCTGCCGATCGAATCCGGTCCAGACTCTCATTAGCCAACGCTTTACCGGTATTCTTGGCTGTCAAAAAACAAATCGACTGACAGGAGCCTTGTCCCATCAGCTTGATCGCTGGAAACAGGGTAGAAATCGTTTTCCCAATTCCAGTGGGCGCTTCTATACAAAGCGACCCACGATCTCTGAGATTGCGATAAACGGCAACCGCCATCGGACGTTGACCCGGACGGTAATCAGGAAAAGGAAACTCAACTTGCAAAAGCGACTTGTTCCTCTCCTCAATCCATCGCTCTCTTTGTACCCAACGTCCCAATGCATATTCCAGGCCTGGAACAACAAATTGTCTCAAATCTTCGTGACTGAAGTTATCCCGGAAAACAGTTATCTGATCCGTATCCAGTTCCAGATAAGTCAGTTGCAGTTCAATTTCCTCCAACCCGTCTCGTTCACACAGAAAAAAACCATACAACTTGACCTGAGCCCAGTGATTTGGCGAAGGGGACCGATCCCAAGTCGACCAGGTGGTTTTGATTTCCTCAACTCTCCATCCAGATTCTCTGGGAAACAATCCGTCAATCCGCCCTTGAATCGTTAAAACTGCATTTTCCTTCTCCAATGTCCACTCAATCGGAACTTCTCTGAGATAACTTTCCGGACGCACAGCCTGGATTTTTCGGTGTCCTTCCGATCCCTGTTGAGCGCGTTTCGGACTCATGACTGTCCCTGTGGATCGCAAATCGCCGGTTCGAAAAGCCATGTCCAAAACCTCGTGAACTGACATTCGGATGCGAGTTTGCTTTTTCTCGACACAGAAATCTGCCATAGTAACTGTATTGGCGGGTTTCATTTGGCGTTTTGGGTCCGTTTCATGTCACGAGATCCAAATGATCATAAGTGTGTAAATTCCGAAACCCTGCATTGAGTGGCGCCAGAATTCATATATTTTGCCATAACATGTTTCGCATCCTTTTCATCGAAGGCAACGACCAGGACGCAGAGAGGATTCAGAATTATTACGAATCTGATCCTGGCAAACGCTTTGAATGCGTCCGAGTTCCTACCTTGCGCGAAGGATTAGCGCAAATTCAAAATCCTTCGCAGATTTGGGATATGACTTTGATGGATCTGGCGTTGCCTGACAGCGATGGCGTGTTGAGTTTTGATCAGGCGATCGAGAAAAATACGGGCGTTCCGGTAGTGGTGATCAGTTCGGAGTCGGATGAGGATCAGGGGATTGCGATGGTACAACGTGGCGCTCAGGATTATCTGTTAAAAACACATCTCGATGCTCACTGGTTGATCCGTACGACACTGCACGCAATCGAGCGAAAGAAGATGCAAAGTCGTCAGGCATCGCTGGAAAGACAGATCCGGGATAGTCAGAAGTCCGAGAGCCTTTCTTTGCTTGCTGCGGGCATAGCGCATGATTTTAACAATCTTCTGACGACCATTCGAGGCTACACCAGTTTGGGATTAATGAAAATCGGTCCCAATTCTGAGATCAGAAACAATCTGGAACAGATCGACATGGCGGCATCTAAAGCCGCAGACCTCAGCTCTCAAATGCTGGCCTACTCAGGCGCGAGCCGGTTTGTGCTGGAATTCGTCAACCTCAATGACCTGATCTACGAAGCCAGGGAGCGGAACCTGTTTACAGAAACTGAGACCACCATGGTTCAGTACGAACTGAATGATCCATTGCCACAAGTGCGAGTCGACTCAACAGAGATCGAACTGGCTCTGACGCATTTGGTGAAAAACGCGGTTGAAGCAATTGGGGAGAATATTGGGCTCGTCACTTTACGCACCGGTACGAAAACCATCGAACTGAAAGACGAGGAGCAGGCCAGAAAGGAGAATTACTGGGGCGTAGATAGTTTTCCAGTGGTTGGAGATTTCGTTTTCATCGCTGTGGAAGACACTGGAGGCGGGCTGCATGAAGATACGATGGCTAATATGTTTGATCCGTTCTATACCACGAAATTCATGGGGCGCGGATTAGGGTTGTCTGCAACTTTGGGAATAATGCGTGGCCATAAAGGCATGATTCATGTTGAAACAGAAATCTCAAAAGGATCTTCATTCCAGCTCCTTTTTCCGCTCACCCCGGCTCTGCTGCGATCCAGCTCCGCGACCCGCCCGCGTTCTTTGGTTCATGCGCCTACAGAGTTGCCAAGGTTTGGAAATAACCGGACTATCCTGGTTGTTGACGATGAGGAATCGATCCTGGATATTGCGAAAAACATGCTGGAACGGTTGGAATTGAAAGTGAAAATCGCCGCTAATGGTGAGGATGCGTTGACAATTCTGGAGGAAGATCCGCAGGACATCGATCTAGTGATTCTCGACATGATTATGCCAACGATGGGAGGGGAAGAAACCTTTGAGGAAATCAGAAAGATTCGCCGCGATTTACCGATCATTATCTGCACAGGTTATTCTGAGTCAGAAATGAAGATGAATTTTTCCTCAGTTGAATTTGATGATTACCTCAAAAAGCCGTATTCTTTCCAAAATCTGGTCAAGAAAGTGGCGGATTTGCTTCCGCCTGTAGAGGTTTGACCAATACAGCTCAGCATTAAGTCAGCGTCAAAAATCTCATGCGACAATCCCCTCTAAGGTTACTTTTCATCGGAATACCGGTTGCAGTCATTCTCATTTATGGATTTATGAGTCTGTCCCCCGACCGTCAGGTTCAGAGCAATAAAGACAGTAGCGAAAATGGCTCTGTCGACCCAACCGATTCGCAACTTTTGCTATATTGTGCTGCGGGTATCAAACCTCCGGTTGTCAAGATCGCTGAAATTTTTGAAGAAGAAATTGGGCGCGCTCCACAGATTCAATACGGTGGATCCGGCGCTTTGTTGAGCAGCCTGAAAGTTGCGAACAAAGGAGATTTATACCTGGCTGCAGATGATAGCTACCTGCTGCAAGCTCGGGAAGCGGGCCTGGTTAGAGAGATTATCCCACTCGCAAGAATGAAACCCGTCCTGGCATTTGCCAAAGGAAATCCAGCAAATATTCAGGGAATTCAGGACTTGCTCAGGGACGACCTGGATGTCGCATGCGCTACTCCAGACGCAGCAGCAGTCGGCAAACTGACACGAACACTGCTCACCGATGCGGGAATATGGGAACAATTGGAACCCAAAATCAAAGTTTTTGAACCGACTGTCAATGGAATCGCCAATGCGTTGAAATTGGGATCCGTTGATGTAGGGATCATCTGGGATGCAGTGGCCAATCAATACAGCGATCTGGAAACTTTGAGCGCGCCGGAATTTGAGTCCGGAATCCAGAACGTTTCTATTGGTGTTTTGGAAAGCAGCCAGCAACCAACAAAAGCATTGAAATTTGCCCGCTTCCTGGCAGCCAGAGATCGAGGAGGAAAAGTTTTCGAATCCATGGGATACCCTCCAATTAATGGAGATGTTTGGGCCGATGTTCCAAAAGTTACCTTCTTCAGTGGTGGCGTGAATAGAATGGCGATTCAGGACACTCTGAAAAAGTTTGAGGACCGTGAAGGTGTTTCTATCGCCACGGTTTATAATGGATGCGGAATCCTGGTCGCTCAAATGAAGGCTGGCGAAAAACCGGATGCCTATTTCGCCTGCGATGTTTCCTTCATGGACTCGGTGGGTGATATGTTTTTGGACTCCAGCGATTTATCCAAAACTGACATTGTGATTATTGTTCCTGAAGGAAACCCCAAATCCATTGAGTCATTGCAAGACCTGGCCCGCCCCGGATTAAAACTCGGCCTGGCTCACTATGAACAAAGCGCCCTTGGAGCTTTAACACAGCGTTTACTGGAAAAGGCAGGTCTGAAAGATCCGGTCAACGAAAATGTGCGTGTCCAAACTCCAACGGCAGACTTGCTGGTGAACCAGATGATCACCGGATCTCTCGATGCTGCTGTGGTTTATACTGCGAACACTTCTCAGGTCCGGGACAAAATCGAGCTGATTCACATTGATCACCCAGCTGCCAATGCCATTCAGCCTTACGCAATTTCAAAAGCCTCAAAGCAGCCTTTCTTGATGCAGCGGTTATTAGAAACGCTCAAAGCCGCTGAGTCCGAAGAACAATTCAAGAAAGTTGGTTTTGAATGGCTCGTAGAGAAATAATCTCCTTCCAGATGCGATTTTCCAAAATTGTTATCCAAAGATAATTTGAATCCATCAACCGCTGACAAAACCGAATCCGGAAACCGACCGTTTCGAGTCGGCGCTGATTGGCCTTTCTATCTTGTTTTCGGAATCATCGGTGGAACTTATGTGGCGCTGATTGCCGCGCTCTTAATCGCTGATATGTTCTACACGACTCCAGGACAACTCTGGGAGTCGCTCCAGAAAGATACGATCCGATACTCCATCAAACTCAGCCTGCTGTCTTGCACGGTGACGATGATTTTGTCGGTGATTATTGCCATTCCCATTGGATATCTGCTTTCAAGAAAAGATTTTTTCGGTAAAGCGGTCCTGGATGCGTTGCTGGACATCCCGATTGTTTTACCTCCCCTGGTGATTGGCTTGAGTCTGCTGATTCTTTTCCAAACGCCTGTTGGCAAAGCTGTAGAAAGCGTGATCCCTGTAACGTATGAAGTGCCCAGTGTGATCCTCGCCCAGTTCACAGTTGCATGCGCGTTCGCGGTGCGAACAATGCGATCTACTTTCGACCAGATATCTTCTCGCAAAGAAGAGGTGGCTTTGACTCTGGGCTGTCAACGGTGGCAGGCTTTCTGGTACGTTACGTTGCCAGCGGCTCGACGCGGCGTTTTGACCGCCGCAACACTTGCCTGGGCGCGATCACTCGGTGAGTTTGGTCCGATTCTGGTTTTCTCAGGAGCCACTCCTATGCGCACTGAAGTGTTGGCAACAACAGTGTTTCTTGAGTTAACGGTCGGAGATATCAGCGCAGCGGTCGCCGTATCCTTGCTGATGGTGATCGCCGCCGTTACCGCTTTGGTCCTGATCAGAAGTTTTGGCCTGGACTCATCATTTAAAACACAAAGATAGTTCCTTTAAACTCACTACAATCGCTTGCAGAGCATTCCCAGTTTGCAAAAATCCATTGATTGTGAAAATTGAAGTCGATCAACTCACTGTCCATGCCGGCCAGTTCTCTCTGAAGGAAACTTCACTTGTCCTGCAATCTGGCAGGTACGGGATCCTGATGGGCAGAACAGGAAGCGGTAAGACGACTTTATTGGAAGCGATTTGTGGCCTTAAAAAAACTCACTCAGGTCGAATTCTGTTTGACTCCAAAGATGTAACCCACCGAAAACCTGCCGAAAGCTCATGTCGGAATTATGCCGCCGCGTAATCCGCAATGCAAAGTGCCGCCGCCAAGAAACCCGCAGGCTGGTTCAATGCCGCGAGTCCATCCCCTGCCACAGGTTCTGCAAACTCTGTAGCCGCCAG
>JAUIHU010000120.1 GCA_030432175.1 Verrucomicrobiia bacterium
AGGATTAACACCGGCTGAGGAAGCCGATCGACGTTCTTTGATTCGCCGTGTCACATTGGATCTCACCGGCCTGCCTCCGACACTGGAAGAAGTGGAAGCTTTCGTTAACAATCCGGACCCCAATGCGTATGAAACGCTCGTGGATGAATTGTTGCGTTCACCTCAATACGGAGAGCACATGGCTCGTTACTGGCTGGATTTGGCTCGATATGGTGACACTCACGGTTTGCACCTGGATAATTACCGCGAGATGTGGCCCTACCGGGATTGGGTGATAGAATCTTTTAACAGTAACCAACCCTACGACGAATTCATTACCGAACAGTTGGCAGGAGACCTGTTGCCAAGTCCAACAATTGACCAGTTGGTTGCCACCGGCTTCAATCGCGCTCACGTCACGACCAATGAAGGTGGCTCGATTCAGGAAGAGGTTTATGTGCGCAATGTCGTGGATCGAGTTCAGACCATGGGGACTGTGATGATGGGAATGACGATTGGCTGCGCGGTTTGCCACGATCACAAGTTTGATCCGGTATCCCAAAAAGAATTTTATCAGCTGTTCGCATACTTCAACAGTCTGGATGGGAGTCCAATGGACGGGAACCGCAAGGATCCAGCCCCGGTAGTGCGAGTTCCTGACAAGTCTCAAAAAATCAAACTCGCACAGTTTGAGAACCAGGAAGCCGCTATTCAAAAATCCATTGACGCTTTCCTGGGTACGTACGCATACGAAGAACCCACAGACCCACGTCCGCCGCTGGAACCGGAAAGAACCGAAGTGGTTCTGATGGAAGACAGTGTTCCCGAAGGAACGCAGATTCAGGAAGCATGGAATTTTGTATCCAAGCCAGACGCTCCCGTTTTCAGTGGTGAGAAATCAGTAAAACGCTCTGCCGCTGGTATGAGCCAGCATCTCTGGCAGAACGCATCGAAACCGATCGAAATCGGAGAAGGCGATGAGTTCTTTGCTTATGTTTATCTCGATCCCGACAATCCGCCGAAGCAAATCATGTTGCAGTGGAACGACACTCAGCGTTGGGAACACCGCGTTTATTGGGGCGACAATCTGATTGACTGGGGAGCGGATGGATCTCCCAGTCGACTGAGAGCTGGTAATTTGCCTGGAACGGGAGAGTGGATCCGATTGCAGGTCAAAGCCGAGGATGTCGGTTTGAAAGCCGGACAAAAAGTCAACGGTTGGGCCTTTACCCAATATGATGGAACGGTTTATTGGGATAAAGCCGGCGTCATTTCCAAGGAACAAGGCGCAACGCTATATGATTCTTTTGTTGGTTGGATTCATGACCAACGCGAGTTGAAAAAGCCCGACGTTCCAGACAACATCGCTGCCCTTATTCAAGAAGAAGCGTTATTGGATGAAAACGATTTAAAGACATTAAAACGTCATTTCATCGCGCGCGTTTACCGTGAAACCCAACCCATCCTGCAACCGCTCTTTGCCAACCTGGACTCCACACGCAGGGAAGCCCGACAGTTCGAAAACCAACTTCCGACCTCCCTCGTGTGGAAAGAACGAGCCGAACCGAAACCAGCGTTTCTTCTGAATCGCGGACAATACGATGCGCCGGGTGAAGAAGTGAAACGCGCCTTGCCGGAGTTCCTTCCAGATATGCCTGAAGAAGCTCCCAACAACCGACTTGGACTGGCTCGCTGGCTCACTCGGGAGGATCATCCATTAACCGCCCGCGTTGCCGTCAACCGTTTCTGGCAACAAGTGTTCGGTAAAGGAATCGTCCGAACAGCCGATGACTTTGGATCTCAAGGCGCCTGGCCGACTCATCCGGAGCTGTTGGATTGGTTAGCGGTTGAGTTCCGCGAATCTGGCTGGGATGTGAAAGGATTGATGAAAACCTTGGTCACCTCAGCCGCATACCGGCAGAATGTTCAGGTCACACCTGAGAAATTGAAAGTGGATCCAACCAATCGACTTTACGCGCGTGGACCTCGATATCGTCTGGACGCCGAAACATTGCGTGACCAGGCCCTGGCGCTGAGTGGGTTGCTGAATCCGAAATTTGGGGGACCAGGAGTGAAGCCACCACAACCCCAAGGTTTATGGTATGCGGTCGGTTATACCGGATCCAACACCTCCATTTTCAAAGCGGACAGTGGACATGAAAAAGTGCACCGCCGGAGCATATACACATTCTGGAAACGCACATCACCGCCACCGCAGATGAGCACATTTGATGCGCCCAGTCGGGAAGCCTGCACGGTGACTCGTGAACGCACCAACACACCGCTTCAGGCATTGTTGCTGATGAATGATCCACAGTACTTCGAAGCCTCCCGAGCGTTGGGAGAACGTGTGCTTCGAGAAGGCGGGGAAACTGTGGATGATAAAATCCGGTTCCTTTTTGAATTAGCCACAGCGCGACAACCTGACACCGCCGAATTCAAGGAACTGAAAGGTTTGTATGAAGACTATCATGCGGAGTACAGCGCTGATCCGGACGCTGCTCGTGAGACCATTCAAGTAGGAGAATTGCAGATTGTGCCTGACCTCTCCGCAGTGGAACTGGCGACCTGGACCATGATGGGCAATCTGATCCTGAACCTGGATGAAGTTGTGAATAAATCCTGAACCTTTCTGACGCAAGAAAACGCATTTACGATTATGGAACCATTTCAACGTTATATTGAAAGTCAAACCCGGCGTCATTTCTTCAGAAACGGCGCTTTGGGATTGGGCACAGCCGCGCTTTCCTACCTGATGGGTCGGGACAAGGCGCGCGCTGCCGGAGTGTCCAACTTTTTTGATTCTCCCCACATGCGAGCCAACGTGGGGTTGCCTGGCTTACCGCATTTTGCCCCCAAAGCCAAACGCGCCATTTATCTGTTCATGTCCGGCGCGCCATCGCAAATGGACATGTTCGATTACAAACCGAAGATGCACGATCTGTTCGATACCGATCTGCCAGAATCCGTGCGCCAGGGGCAACGATTGACGACGATGACCTCCGGACAATCCAGGTTTCCCATTGCGCCGTCGATGTTTGATTTCAAAAAATACGACAACAACGAAAACGGCGCCTGGGTAAGTGAGCTACTGCCCTATACAGCGAGCATTGTTAAGGATCTGGCAATCATCAAGTCGGTTTACACTGAGGCCATCAACCACGATCCAGCCATCACTTTCATGATGACCGGACACCAGCTTCCAGGACGTCCCAGTCTGGGCGCGTGGTTGAATTATGGTTTAGGAAGTGAAAGTGACGATCTGCCGGCGTTTGTTGTGTTAAACGCCACCTGGACCGGAAGAAAAGACGCTCAAGCTTTATACAATCGTCTTTGGGGCTCAGCGTTCCTGCCATCCAAACACCAGGGTGTGATGCTGCGGTCCTCGGGCGATCCAGTGCTGTTTTTGTCCAATCCAGATGGGGTCAGTTCCAAGTTGCGACGCCGCATGCTGGACTCATTAAATCGTCTCAATCAGGAACAGTATGACGAAGTGGGAGATCCTGAAACTCAGGCAAGGATTTCTCAATACGAAATGGCGTATCGGATGCAGACTTCAGCTCCGGAACTGACCGACATTTCCAAAGAACCGAAGCATGTGCTGGATCTTTACGGTCCAGATGTTCACAAGCCTGGCACGTTCGCCTACAACTGTCTACTGGCGCGTCGCATGGCAGAACGGGGAGTGAGATTTTCTCAAATCTTCCACCGTGGCTGGGATCAGCACTTTAACCTGCCTGGAGATTTACCGAATCAGTGTCGGGACATTGACCAGGGAGCGGCGGCGCTGGTTCAGGACCTCAAACAGCGAGGCATGCTGGAAGATACACTCGTTGTCTGGGGCGGTGAGTTTGGACGCACCATCTACTGTCAGGGCAAACTGGAACGCGAAATGTACGGACGCGATCACCATCCGAAATGTTTCACGATCTGGATGGCGGGCGGCGGAGTGAAGCCAGGTATTGTATATGGTGAGACGGACGATTTCAGTTACAACATCGTCGACAAACCAGTGCATTTGAATGAATTGAACGCGACCATTCTGAAGCTACTGGGTATCGATCACTGGAAGTTCAGCGTGAAATACCAGGGACTGGACATGCGACTGACGGGAGCAGAGCGGGTAAATCCTGTTGAAGGTTTGATAGCCTGATTCAAGTGTCTTTTCTTCTATGCTGTATCGCCATACGCAACCCGGAACCCTCATGCGAGTGGTTCTGGGTATTTCCATTTTAGCTGGAGCCTATTTCGCTACCGTGGCGCCCATGGCAGCCAGGACCATCTATTGGGTTGTGGTTGGCTTTTTGTTGATTCTTCTAGCAATGTTTCATTCCCTCACCGTTGAAGTGGACACCCGTTGTGTCCAATGGTATTTCGGTCCAGGATGGCATAAATGGAAACGATTGATCTCTGACCTGGAAAGCGCGCGGATCAGTCGTAATAAATGGTACTATGGCTGGGGGATTCGTATCACGCCAATCGGATGGCTTTATAATGTCAGTGGATTTCAATGTGTGGATGTGACGGACAAATACGGGAAATCATTTCGGATCGGGACGAATGATCCGGAAGGTTTGCTGAGAGCTTTACGCCATGCAGGGATAAGAACAGATTAAATCTGGCTCAGCTGGTTCAAGTGGTCTACTTGTGGATATTTTAAGTTATGTCTGAAGAAACGCCCGAAAAAAAAGAGATTTACTCTCCCAATTCACTAGCTGAACTGGAGCAAGAACATGCAAAAGCTCTGATGTGGAAGCAATCGCTCGGAGGAGTTGTTGGCTACTTGCTGCTGGCCCTGGTTCTGGCTGTTATTTTTGGCCCGGAAGCTGATTTCAGCTGGAATTTTCCGACTTTGGTCATTGGATTTGGATTCGGCCAGATCATTGGCGGGAACCGTTTTCTTAAGAAGAAAGGCTGGGAAGGCGCGAGGCAGGAGTACATGCAACGTCAACTTCACTCAGCGAAGTGGATGGGGCCGATGCTGGCTGCCAGTTGGGTTGTTTATATGCTGTATGGATCTGGCGCATGGTGGTTGAGTATGGTGGTAATATTCTGTATTTCGCTGGTTGTCTTGAAAAAGCCAGGACAGAAGAAAGTGTGATAAATTACTGGCAAAGAAACCTGATCAACTATTCGTCCTTTGCCTCAACATGAAGTCACTCGTCCAAGCATTCCTTTGCTACCTCAGAGTTCCCGGAATTCTAAGCGCAGCCCGGCTATGGAAATGGACCTGGGCTCCAGGTATTTTCAGCGCATTGTACATCCCGGCTGTGATGATTTTTGGAATCACCTATTATCCGGAAATCACGACTTACTTTGAAGAGAACTGGATCCCGGCATTCATCAAAGCTGGCTGGATCATTGGCACGATCGGGTTCCTCAGTTGGCTGACAGTGGTTGGACTGGCGGTGATCCTTTATCGAAACCTGATCCTGATCCTATTTTCTCCGATCCTGTGTTTCATATCCGAGAAAGTCGAAAGCCACATCACCGGCGAGCCAGGACCTCCTTTTTCATTCACGAAAACGTTCTATGATCTTTGGAGGGCAGCGATGTTGGGGGTGTTGTTACTAGCGCTTTCTGTTGTGGCTTTGCTGATCGCCTTTCTGTTCAACCTCGTTCCAGTGGCGGGTGGGATACTTTATCTGACTTTGGCGACAGCTTCTCAGTTTTATTTTAATGGAGCCACGCTGATTGATCCTACATTGGAAAGGCACGGCTATCGGATTCGCCGCAGTTTAACTTATATGAATCGCAATAAGGGAAGGATGCTGGGGCTTGGGGCTGGTTTCCACCTGTTGTTGATGATTCCGATACTTGGGTGGTTTCTGGCTCCTTCATTTGGGGTGGTTGCTGCAACGCTGGCGGCGTTGCAGGCAGAGCAGAGGGAATAAGTATAAATAAAAAAATCCCTTGTCGAAATAGACAAGGGATTTAGGACTTTGGATTGATCTCGAACTATTAACCAACAAAACGGTTCGGATCGAGAAATTCCATGGCTGGCGCATTCACGCCGTTCTAGTCAGAACAGGTAAACAACGTTTCCAATCAAGCTGACAGAGTCATCAGACCCATTGAAAGGATTTCCTTCAAGAGCGTGGTCCCAGCGTGCTTCCAAACGAGTTAGAACATTGTCGAACAGATCGTATTGGATAGTGAATGTTTCACCGATGAATTCTTCATCTCCAGTCAGCGTGCTGTTGGAAGCCCAGACGTTTCTGTTAGAACGAGCATACTCAAATCTGTTATGAAATGACAGATCGTCGGTTGCTGCCATAGAAAGATAAAAGCTGGTAGCATTTGCATAACCGCCGAACTGCTCATAATCGACGTAATCATTGGCGACACCTACAGAGATCAGGTCCGAAACTGGAATGGTGATTCCGCCATAATACAGGATATCCTGCGAAGAAGCGTTCACTGAAGCTCCATAAGCCACACCCGCATAAACATTGGATCCAGCCAGAGGCCCATCTTCCGGCAGCGTCAGGCTCAATGCGCCCATGTATGTCAGATCGCCGTTATTTGCGGCACGACCATTGATTGCAG
The DNA here is from genome assembly GCA_030432175.1 of Verrucomicrobiia bacterium. Taxonomy (GTDB): domain Bacteria; phylum Verrucomicrobiota; class Verrucomicrobiia; order Limisphaerales; family JAUIHU01; genus JAUIHU01. The sequence goes on from JAUIHU010000120.1 coordinate 6,529, forward strand.
CGCCACCTCGTCCGACATTACGGAATGAATCAGCGATACCACCGATAATTTCAATACCTTCTACAATTTCATAACTGGCCTTAATTCCAGTGTGAACCAGTGGCTCCAGGAAGAACGCAAATGATCGGCTGAATTGCGCGTTTGCAGCGCTGTTGAAGGATTCGTATCCGACAATTTTATCCCATGTCCCAATTTGGACGTTCAGATTTCCTTCACCCAGAGGCGCTTGCAAATCCACATAGGCTTGTTTGATTGCAATGTCATCGCCAGGATTGGAAAGAATTGAAGTACTCCCTAACTTGTTGGCTGCCGGACCGAAAAGTAGTTCTACTTTATATCCCGCCTTAAATTCTCCGCTACCAACGGGATCACTGGACAATGTAAGATTGGCCATGTGAAAATTAAAGCCATCCATGACTTCCGTTGTGTCAATTGTTCTGCCGTAAACGGTATTGTTTCCGAAGTTGATAATGGCAGATGTGTCAACGAAACCACTGATCGTAGTCGAGGCTACGGATGTTTTCACGAAGGATTCTTCAGCAAAAACTGTTCCCGAAGCCAATACGATAGCGGATACGCAACTCACTCTCTTGAGTGATTCAATAGTTGTTCGCTTCATTTTAATTAGAGTTGTGTTAGCTAGCTGTCCAGACCACCTCTTCAATGCAAATTGCAAAAAAAAGGGCCGTTACCCCCCAAAAATTGCATCAAAAGGCGAATCCGAAATCCTGAATAAAGAAAAAGAATTTGGAAATCAAACAAAAAGAAGGACAGTGGGAAGAAGCGAATCTTCCCCCACTGTAGCTAACAACTCTAATTTTCGCTTAACGGAAACGAAAATTATTTTTGTCTGGCTTGAATGGTGTTAAATCCAATCCCGAGAGATTGTTGTTTAAAACAAACAAGCCAAATTATATCCATCACGGTTAGAAATTCTGAGATAGTATATAGATTAACCGTGAGAAACAGGTTTGATCAGAACAAATAAACAACGTTTCCGATCAAGCTGACAGAGTCTTCGCTGCCACCAAATGGAGCTCCTTCAAGCGCATGATCCCAGCGAGCTTCCAAGCGAGTGAGGACATTATCGAATAGATCGTATTGGATGGTGAATGTTTCTCCGATATATTCTTCTTCTTCTGTGACTGGGTCTCCACCACCCCAAATAGCTACATTGGATTTAGCGTATTCAAGACGGTTGTGGAAAGACAATTGATCCGTTGCGAATAGAGACAAGTAGAAACTAGATGCGTTTGCGTAACCTCCATCTTCATCGTAATCAACGTAATCATTTGAGAAACCAACACTTATAACATCAGAAACAGGAATAGTCAATCCAGCATAGTATAACGTATCTTGCGAAGCTGCACCTACGGAGGCTCCGTGGGCGGCTCCTACATATAAGTTTGCGCCTGCTAAAGGACCATCCTCTGGCATGGTCAAGCTCAACGCTCCTAAGTAGGTCAAATCTCCATGCCGAACTTCTCCATTGTCAACATCCGGATCGAAGTTTGCCCCATCATTATTCATTGGACGACCGTTGATTGAGGAAGTGTATGCATCAGCAATCCCAAAATTAATAGCTACTGACTCAGAAATCTCATAACTGCCCTTTAAGCCCGTATGTACGAAAGGCTCAAGAAAAAATGCAAATGACCGACTAAAGTTAGGATTACCGGCACTATTAAATACTTCATATCCAACTATTGTATCCCAAGTTCCCATTTGAAGGCTCAGTCCACTTTCACCAACAGGGATGAAGAGATCAACGTAAGCTTGCTTCACTGCAATATCGTCTCCACCGGTGGAAATAATAGAAGTACTACCCAATTTGTTGGCAGCAGGGCCAAAAAGCAATTCAACAGTGTATCCCGCCTTTACTTGTCCGCTGCCTACAGGCTCACTGGAGAGTGTTAGATTCGCCATGTGGAAATTAAATCCATCCATGGTTTCAGTTGTGTCAATTGTACGTCCGACAACAGTGTTGTTTCCAAAATTCACGATCGCTGAAGTATCCACAAATCCACTGATTGTCGTGGATGACACAGCTGTTTTGACGAACGATTCCTCAGCTACCAATCCGGTGACTGAAACACAGAACAGCCCCATCGCCGCAAAAGATGATTTGATTACTAAGTTATTACGCTTCATAGTATGTAGATTTAACTACGTTGTAGTTGTCTTGTTGTTTAATCCCGGGATACGCAGGTAAGAGTCGTAATCGCCGAAAATGTTTAAAGAGCGAGGCACTAGTCCAATGAGACAAACGTCAATGAGAGTCGCCTTCTCACGAAGAACCACCCTAACGATAAGCGGGACTTGCGCCGATCTATCAGCTAAGCAAATGAAGCGCCACCACATTAACTCTGTATCAAAAAGCTACATAAACCTCCAAACTTCCAATACTTTACAAAAATTATTTTTTTTTACCAGAGCCATTTATTTTTCCCAACATGTCGTTTTTCAAACTGGCTGAATAAAAGGAAGCAGTCCCTGGGAAGCATCTTGTAAAATCTGAAGAATAAAAAAACACCATGCACAGAAATGCGCATGGTGATTGATAAACTCAGATTAGGCGGAAAGCAGTCCGCTCTTTAATCCACGTTACGCACACGGACTGTATAGCCATCCTGCATCTGTGTCTCCAAATAGGCGGTAAACCTGACTTCTGAATGAGGTTTCAGACGCCTGAAACTTCTCGGCACATAGCGGACCTTGGTTGTTTCCACAACATCACCGTCGGCATTCAAAGCCGATACTTCAACATGTTTCGGCACACCCAAGGATCCAGAGCTGATCAAACGAAGTCTTCCCGACACCCGAATATGATCATCCTTCTGTTTAACCCATACCCCTCTAAATCCCGCTTTTTCACTGGAAATGACCCATGTTGGATAATCGATCAGATGACTTTTCTTAGCATCTGCGGTCACACAAGCAGAACTTATCATCAAGCATCCAGCCAGAACTATAAGTGTATTTAATTTTTTCATACGAATCGATCTTGTTTCATCCATTTTTTACATAGCGACGCCATGACAGCTCATTGAAATAAGCAGTCATATGCCCCGGGGAATCAATCCGGGTTGATTAGAATCGCTGTGTATGTTCACAAGTTTCATCAGATCCAATAATTTTCAATATCTAGCGAATCGATTTTCACGAATTTCTAATTACGAATTTCATTTATTAGACAAACTGATACAAAGCAGCTGATTAAAGCTTTATGCGCACTCATTTCCGGGTGTGAATAGAGTCGGGTGTGATTAAAAGAGGGTGACGTCCCGGAATGCTGAGCCCCAGCGCCAACGGCGCGACACATACCAGCCTGGGCTGACAAAGCCCAGGACGGCATTCTCTTCGAATAAAAGGGCTGAAGGTCCGACACAGATACAGCATATTTTCTCTCAGAACATCTTTTTGTGTCGGGCTTTCAGCCCTTGGAGATG
>JAUIHU010000121.1 GCA_030432175.1 Verrucomicrobiia bacterium
ACAATGGTTACAGTTTTATTTTGCTCAGAGAAATAATTACTAATTTTTTGAACCCAAGGTGTCTTCCCTGTTCCTCCGGCACTGATATTCCCCACGCAGAGAACGGGAGCTGCCACATTTTGTGTTTTTAACAAACCCCAATCATAAAAAAGATTTCTTAGAGACGAAATCATCCAAAACAACAAACTCAAAGGATACAAAAGACGGCGCATCAGGAATAAAACCTTTCACGCAAAAGCTGGATGAGATTGGAGGTGGCTCCACCCGCTCCTAATTTTTTGTTCACTTCTTTTAAGTCCTGAATCATTTTTTCTTCTGAGAATCTTTCTTTGACCCAGTCTCGTCCGAAATCTCCTAATTTTGTTCGTAAGTCTGAGCCCAGACAAAGTTGTTTCATTCGCTCCAGCAATAATCTCCGGTTGTCAGGCGGAATTAGAAAACCGGTTTGATTATCCAGACAAATCTCACGAGCGCCGTCACAGTCCAGCGCAACCACCGGTTTTCCGCATGCCAAGGCTTGAGGCAGCGCCCTTGCCAAACCTTCCCGTTGAGAAAGGTGAACCAGAATGTCCATAGCTCGAACCCATTGAGGGATGGTTTCAGGTGGAACCAATCCTGTTAGATGAACTCGGTTTTGCAGTCCTAGTGAGTAGATTCTTTGCTGCAGCCTTTCTCGCCAGGCCCCGTCTCCAACCCAAAGAAAATGCACATTTGGAGCAGATTTCAGTAAATCAGACGCGATATCCAAAATCTCATCATGCCCTTTCAGTTTGAAAAGTCTGGCTATGGATCCGATTAGCAGATCATTTTCCTGGATTCCCAATTGGTTACGCAACTGTTCACGGCTTGGAGTCCCTGGTTGCTCAACTAAATATGGGTTTAGGTTAAAACCACTCCAGATTCGCGTGTATTTTTCAGGTGAGCCAATCCCAGCCTTGAGATACTGGTCAGCCATCGCCTGACAAACTGTAATAAAATGATCAGTCCAACGATCCGCGATTTTTTCGGCCGTTCGAAATACTCCGTTAGCTGCCACTCCCTGGAATGGTCCAAAAGATGGTCCGTGAATAGAATGAATCACGATGGGAACACCAGCGCGACGGGCGGCCAACCTTCCAAGAATTCCTGCCTTACCACTGTGAGTATGGACAATTTCCGGTTTTTCAAGGAGAAGAAGGCGTGTCAGGTCCCGAACACATCGGATATCTGTCCAAGGTTGAATCTGGCGCACTAGTGAAGGGCAAACCTGAAACAGCCCCGGTATCGCTTGAGCCCGGTCAACGAGAGATCCTTCCGGGCCTGTAGTTGGCCCGGATATCAGTCGAACCGAATATTCAGGCATCCTGTGAAGACCGACTGCTGATGCAAGAGTATTTTCTTGGGCTCCACCAACAATCATCCTTGTGATAATATGGATGACTTTTATGGAGTTCAAAGCGCCTGAATTTAGAGAGTTGTGGTTTGTTAGGTGATACCCGCCAACACAATCAAGTCATTTAAGGAGAATTACCTCCCGCAAGTTCTTGGGCGCGAATCTGTGCCTGTTTGAATTCCTCCGACTGACGAAGGTTGGCTGGAGCCTTGCTGAAGTAAGCCTGATAGCTTTGCAAAGCCTCTTCCACGTTGCCCAACTGATCATAAACCTGCGCCAGGCCATAATCAATTTTATGCAATGTTGGCAGGTCTTCCTTGAGTTTCAGATATTCATCACGGGCAGACTCTAATTTTCCTCCGCGCAGTAGCGCAATGGCTTTGTTGATGCGAGCGGTGCGGTTGATAAACGCCAGCCGGTTTGTGGATATGGTCAGCGCCTGGTCCAAAGGCGCTATAGCCTGATCATATTGTTCCATCAAAATGTGCGACGTAGCCTGATTAAGCAGAGCCTGAGCGTTTTTGGAATCTACTTCCAATTGTCGAGTGGCTACATTTAAAGCTTTTTGATGTTGTCCGGATGCGTTGTAGGTGTTGTACAAAGCGTCCAGAAACTTTGAGTTTCTTGGAAACTCCTCCAAGGCAGAATTCAATAATGATTCCGCTTCAGCGTATTGTTTTAAACCCAGAAGCAGCCAGGCTTCGAGTTCGAATAGCTCCTGGCGTTGGCCCAGTGTGGTGTCCTCTTCTGACGAAAAACTGGACTTTAATTGGGTCAGTAATTCAGTCGCTTTCTCCATGTCACCGGCTTGAAGCATGACCTGCAACATCCCTGCAAGAGCTTGATAATTGTTGGGCTGCAGATCCAGCGCCCGCTGAAATTGTGGAATGGCTTGCCTTAGCATGCCAACTTCCGTGTTTGCCAGGTTTTTTCCAAGCAGGGTTCTGTAGTGAATTTCATCCACCGGACCATTCACCATCATTAACTGAGCGCGGTTGAAGGAATTAAATACTTTCACTGAATCTTCCTGTAACTTGTCGAGTTCCATGCCGAGATTCAGGACCTCGTTAAATTGAAGATTCAGGTCTGCGGACTGGTTATCTGGGTTTAATTCCAGAGCCCAGAAAAAATAGGTTGCGGCGGCCTGGAGTTCATTGAGTTTCTGCATCTCAACTCCTAGAGCATTCAACGCTGCGCTGAAATAATTCCCCACAATCATCGCTTCCGGGATCTCTTTTTCACAGTAAAGCGCCAGGCGGTCGATATCGTCCCGCATGTCCTTCCAGTTTTTGTCGCTGGAGGCAACATTTTCAGGTTCTGCGTTCCTGCTGAAGTCCGGGCGGTTGTTAATGATTTCGTAGCTCAGTCCATTTAAGTTGGGTGTGAATTGTTCAAATCGGTAGTCCAACATCAAATGCAGAAAATGGGCTGGCGCAGCTCCAACGAGAGCTTGAAATTGCTGATTTAAAATCAATGGATTGATCGGTTCCACAGATAATGCTTCTTCACTTAATTCAACCCATCGATCCCCATACCTTTGTGAAGCAATCGCCTGGTATTCAGGAAATGCCATCAACTGGTGATGCACCAGAAGCTTTGATTGTTGATCTGTCGGCTCTTCATCCAGTACAGATTCCAATAAAATTAGAGTGAGTGAGTCTTCGCTGAAAATGGTTTGAGGACCTTCCCCCAAATCTGACTTCAATTTGTCAGCATACATTTTTAATAATCCTGCATTTCGAGCAGTAACAAAACCGACATTTTTATAAATCAACCCGGCAGGAACCCCCACGACTAACAACAGTAAAACCCATGGCATTAAACCGTCCAACGCTTTCTTCAAAGGAGAAGACCGCTTCCAGGAAGGTTGAGGCCGTTGGTCTGGCGAAAATACCAGCACGCAATAACCAGCAAAATATCCAATGCAGAGCGCTCCCAGGAAATAAAGCGTTAACAAAGGAGCCGATTTGGAAAGTTCTCTGGGTGAGAAAGCTGGATCAAACACAACTACGAGACATACCGCTAAGAAAAGTAAGTGAATGAGATGGAATAAAAACTGACTCAGCTTGGATCCAGCAGCGTTGGCTTCTCCGGTTGATGAAGGCCATTTAATGGATAGGAACAAAAGCGGACTCAACGAAGTCAACCCGCAGATCAACAGGATATATTTGGGGAAGCCACCGAAATTGGACCTCTGAGTTCCCATGTAAGTGGTCAGCAATTCGCCGAAACTGTCTTGTACCTCGAAAACCATTGAGGCAGAAAGAGGCGCTACCAGGTAGAAAGCGAGACCCGCAACTCCACATCCAGCCATCATCAATAATAGCTTTACGCTAAAAAATCTGAGTCCAAGAACTGAAATAAGCGCAGCGACAAAAATTGGAAAGAACCCAAACATTCCCCAGTTGTTTGTGATCGCCAGGCCAAACGCGAAGCAAACTTTGTATAACCATGATGTGGTCTGTGGACGTTGTGCCCGAAATTCCAGAATTCCCCGAACAATGTAGGCAAACAGGAACAAATTGACCATTTCACCGGTGAATGAGGTCGCGTGCTCCCAGAAACTTAGCTGTAATCCAAACGCCGTTGCGCCCAACACGACCGGAATCCACGAATTGGGAGCCTGTAATATTCCTGCTCCACTGTCATCTTGACTTCTTACTCGTTGTTCGTGGGTCCGATTTTGAGGCAATAACTGAATAGCCCGTCCCAGTAACCCAATTGTTAAAGCTCCAAGTACTGCATTCACAATGTTGAGAGCAATGGCTATTGAATCATCAGCCAATCCTCGGAATGGAAGGGTGACCAGAAAGTTGACAGGTTCCATCATGGCCGGCTTCCAGTCCCATTGGGCTATTTTTGAAATCTGTACCAGATTCAACAGATTCACCCATCGATTCACGGTCCCTAGATAAATAACCAGAAATACACCAGCCAGGATCCATGGCAACAGGTTTTTTGAAGCCTTTGATGAGGCGTTTGGGGTCTGCGATTCACTCATATGTTCTTCAGTCTCGGATCTGAATTCGTTGCTTTGATTCATCTAGTTGAATCCCAAGCAGCGATAAATGGCAAGGATTGTATCGTGACGGTTGTCTGTTTGCTGATTCATTCTGCATCTCACACCCGCTTCGCCAACCTCAGATCCGCGATCAATTCAACGTGTTGTGTCTGCGGGAAGAGGTCCATCGGCGTGATCTGTTCCAGCGTGTAGACTCCATCCTGACATAATGCGTTCAAGTCTCGTGCGGATGTGGCTGGGTGACAGCTGACATACAGGATCTGTGAGGGCGCTGCGGCTCTCAGCGCTTCAATGCAGGAGGCATGAATCCCTTTCCGTGGCGGATCCAGCAGGACCGTTGTTTCTCCCGCAGGAAACTTCTTCAACAGCTCATCCAGCACATCCTCTGTCGGGGCTGCCACAAATTCACCATTTTCAGCCCCTCGGTTCTTTGCATTCAATCGCGCCGATTCAATGGCTTTTTTATCCAGTTCAACCCCTGCATACCCTTCCACCGCCTGTGCCATTTCTATACAAAAAAATCCCACACCACAGTAAGCATCGATCAAATACCGAGATCCGGCTGATTTCAGCAATGCTATGGCTTCTTTCACCATCACCGGGGTCATGTGAAAGTTATTCTGGAAAAAGGAATGGTCCGGAACAATCCAGTCTTCGGCCGGTTCCCTGAGCATGATCTTGACCCCGTTGCGGTTAGGGATGTCTTTCCTCGCTTCAGTCAAATCAGCATTCAACGCATCCGAAGCGATCCTGCAATTCTCCACATCCACCACCAGGCGGCTGCCTCTTTCGAGAAATCCCAGAACCATCCGTCGCTCCGGTTTATTCCACTGGGCGCGAACCATGATCCGGTTCCGATATCCATATTCCACCGGACAGGCCAGGACATCATTGACCGGTGGATTCGTAAATTTCCCGATCCGCTCCATCAAATCATGCACCTGCTTCTTCTTGATTTCCAACTGGGTGGAATATTGCAGGTGCTGGTACTGACAGCCGCCGCAAGTGGAATAATACTCGCATTGCGGATCAGCTCTTAGCGGGGAACTTTCCTTCAACTCAACAAGTCGCGCGCGGGCAAACTGTTTTTTGACCTCCACAATCTCAATTTCCGCCACATCTCCTTTGGCGGTGAATGGTGTGAAGACTACCAGATCATCAATCCGCCCCACACCTTCTCCACCAAAAGCAATGTCAGTGATTTCAATGGAGTAGCGTTCTCCAGCAGCCACCTGGGCTCTGGGAGCTTCACTGAGTTGAATCTCATTGGGCAGTCCATCCGATTCCTGGACCGGTACTTTTCTGGTTTTCGACATATAATGGTTAAATTCCCGCTCGGGACACTCACTTTAGTCTGCGCAGCTTACTGGAAAAAGAAGATCTACAAGATTTTACCTTCATTCATGTTATTCCTTCGCGCCTTTGCGTCTTCGCGTGCAACACGCTAAATGCGATTCACCCCAAGTTGGCGCTTTTTCAACCAGCAGGTTTTTCTGTATAGTCTTTCCCATGCCATTTTCCAAATATTTTGAGGGGATTCCTGTAGCTGAATCCTGTGCATCGGGAGCCTCCCTGACACGCAGAGGCTGGATCACATCCATCTCTACGCTGATTGCCTGTGGACTTTTAACTGCCACAAACATGCAGGGCGCTCCGGATGAAGTTGAGAAATTCGACCAGCACAACTGGAAGTCCGCTCCGCCGAAGATGTGGGATCAATTAAATCCTCACCCGATCCGGATCGCATGCGTTGGGGACAGTATTACATTCGGAGCCGGAATTCAGAACCGGGACGAAAATTCCTATCCAGCGCAATTGCAAAAGCTGCTGGGTTGTGGGTTTGAGGTGAAAAACTTCGGTGTCAGCGGCGCGACCATGCTGCGGAATGGAGATTTTTCTTACTGGGATCGTGGATCATTCACCGACGCAGTTCAGATGGATCCGGATATTATCTTCATCAAACTCGGGACGAACGACACCAAACCTCAGAACTGGCGTTATGCGGATCAGTTTGAAAATGATTACCGGGACATGATCCGCTATTTCAAATCCCTGCCAACCCAACCCCGAGTGGTGATCTGTCTGCCGGTCCCTGTGTTTCAAGCCCGCTGGGGAATCAATGAACCTGCGCTTGTGGACGACATGATGCCGATGCTGCACCGGCTTGTGGAATCAGAGGGTGTCGATTTCATAGACCTCTATTCAGCGCTGAAACCTTACCCGCAGCATTTCCCTGATTTCATTCATCCAAACGCTGCCGGAGCCAAAGTCATGGCGGAAACAGTGGCAAAATATTTCGAATGATTTTGATGCGATAACCTCACTGGATTTTGTAGATTCTAAAGTGAAGTCCAACCCATGAAAAAATTGAAATTCTTCCAATCCTTATTGGGCCTGACGCTGACCCTGAGCGTCTGGAGTTCCGTATCAGCGCTGGCGCAACCGGCGTTTGAACTGGCGGACGGTGACCGTGTGGCGTTTGTCGGGGATACGTTGATGGAACGGGATCAGGAATACGGCTTTCTGGAAACAGAACTGATCCTGCGATTCCCGGAAGCCAAAGCGATCTTCCGTAACCTGGCCTGGAGCGGGGATACGCCGGTTGGTGTTTCTCGCGCGGGGTTTGATCCGCCGTCTGCGGGTTGGGATCGGTTAAAGGAACAGGTGGAAGTCTACCAGCCTACGAAAATTTTTGTGGCGTATGGAATGGCTAACTCCTTGGAAAGTGGCGCTGACGTTGCCGGTTTTGTAAATGAGCTGAACCGGTTGCTGGATGGATTGAATGCCTGGACGAAGGATCAGGATCCCCAAATCATCTTACTATCCCCCAACTGGCACGAACCGCATCCGAAACCGCTGCCTAATCCGGACGCGCACAACGCGCTTCTTGAACAATATGCGGCAGCCATTCGTGTAGTGGCCGGAGAACGATCCGCGCAATTTGTCCCGGTCTTCTCTTCCATTCGTGATGCCAAGCTGGCGCGGATGAAAGCCAATCCGGATCAGCCGTTTTACTGGACGGACAATGGGATTCACCTGAACGAACAAGGCGGCTATCAATGGTCGCAGATCGTTCTAAAAGCGCTGGGGCTTTCTGATATGAATCGAGATGTTCCAATGGCTCAGTATGAGGCGGTGCGATATGGAACGATCCGGAAGAATCGATTGTTCTTCTACCAGTGGCGTCCGCAAAACGTGACTTACCTTTTTGGATTCCGGAAGCATGAGCAGGGGCAGAATGCGAAGGAGATTCCGATGTTTGATCCACTGATTGAAGCCTGGGAAACAGCGATCCGCAAAGTCGCTTCCACTCCTTGGAATGCCAAAGCCTGGGAAGCGATCAAGACATCGCTGGAAGGCAAACCGATTGCGGCTGTGACAGAAGATGGAAAAATCGCGCCGCCGACACAGGATCAACCGGACTTCATTCTCGGACCGGGCGTCAAGATCGAGTTGTATGCGCAAAACCCACTGCTCGCCAAACCGATTCAAATGAACTTTGATCCACAAGGCCGACTCTGGGTAGCTACTTCTTCGGTATATCCGCAAATCCAGCCAGGCGAAAAGCAGGACGACAAGATTCTGGTGCTGGAAGATGTGGACAAGGACGGTGTCGCGGAGAAGTCCACGATTTTTGCCGAAGGCTTGTTGATCCCTACCGGGATTGAACCGGGGGATGGCGGAGCCTATGTCGGACAGAGCACGCAGTTGTTGCATTTCAAGGATTTGGACGGAGATCTGGTGGCGGATGAAAAACGCGTTGTGCTTTCCGGGTTTGGAACAGAAGACACTCACCACATTCTTCATACATTAAGGTGGGGACACGACGGACAATTGTATTTCAATCAATCCATTTATATTCACAGCCACCTGGAAACACCGAACGAACTCGTGCGTTTGAACAGTGGCGGGATCTTTAACCTGCGTCCCGGATCGATGGAGTTGGAAGTTTTTCTGAAAGGCTTCTGTAATCCCTGGGGACACCACTTCGATCAGTACGGACAATCCTTTACCACAGATGGCGCCGGATTTCAGGGAGTCAGCCACGGGGTTCAGGGGGCGATGTATTTCACTTATGCCGGAGCGCGTCGAATCCTGGATTCGATCAGCCCGGGAAACTATCCGAAATTCTGTGGACTGGAAGTATTGGACAGCCAACATTTTCCAGCCGAGTGGCAGGGCAGTGTAATTACCTGTGACTTCCGGGCGCACCGGATCGTGCGGTTCGATATTTCTGAAAACGGAAGTACCTATCTCGCGCAGGAACAGGAAGACATATTGAGATCCGAAGACGTCACCTTCCGTCCGATTGATGTGAAGCTCGGACCGGACGGAGCGTTGTACATTGCCGACTGGTCCAATCCTATCATTCAACACGGGGAAGTCGACTTCAGAGATCCGAGACGCGACAAAGTCATGGGCCGCATCTGGCGAGTGACGATGGAAGGCAGTGAACTGAACCCGGTTCTGGATTTTACCTCTATGTCCAATCGTGAGCTGCTTGAAACACTCGACTCTAAAAATAACTACGACCGCCAAAGAGCGCGACGGGTGTTGACCGAACGCGGACTCGAAAATGTGCGGGAAGCGCTGACAGACTGGACGGCTGGAGCTTCCTGTGACAGTGAAGAAACTCTGTTGGAAGCGCTCTGGATGTACCAATCCTTTGACCACGCTAACGTTGGGCTGTTGGAAAAACTGTTGAACGCTAAAGACGGACGCGTTCGCGCTGCAGCTGTGAGAGTGTTGGGATTCTGGCTGGACGAAGTTGGACAAGACAAGGCATTGCAATGGCTGGGCTCGAAAGTGAAGGATGATTTTGCAAGAGTCAGACTGGAAAGTCTTCGGACACTGGCAAGGATTCCTACCGGCGCTTCGGCTGCGCTGGCATTGTCGGTGTTGGATCAACCGATGGACTCCACATTGGACTATGCCCTGTGGTTGACCATCAATGACCTTTCCGAGCCGTGGGTGGAAGCGATGGTTTCCGGAGCGTGGAATCCATTTGGAGCCGGACGCGAAAAGCAGTTGGAGTTCGGCTTGAACTCACTGGAAACCCCGCAGTCCCAGAGAGCATTGGCTTTGCTGGTCGAGCGTCGTGGATTTCCGAAGGACGGATTCGGTTCCATGATTGAATGGATCGGTCGTTCGGGGGCAGCGGGTGAACTGAGAGCGCTTTGGAATCAATGGAAGCAGAACGGATTCGAAAAGCAGGTCGCGCCACGCGTCTGGAATGCGCTGGCCGAAGCCGCGCGGGTGAGATCCCTCCAACCTGCCGGCGGATTGCAAGGCGCCGATGTGGAAGCGTTGCGAGTGACGCTCAATCAAACAAGCGCTCAGGACAAAGACCTGTGGGTGGCCGGATTCAATTTGATTTCTCAATGGAAACTGGTTGGCCTGGCTGATGTGGCATTGAAGGTGGTTCGATCTGAAACCGCTTCCAACGAAGCCCGCGTTGCCGCCATTCGAGCATTGGCAGCTTTGGGAGAGATGAAAGACGCCACCATGAGCGCATTGAAAACCGTTGTTGGATCCGACGACGCGATGGCGGTGAAGTTGC
>JAUIHU010000122.1 GCA_030432175.1 Verrucomicrobiia bacterium
CTGCCATTCTGGATCCGGCAATTGCAGTTGTGGTTGTCGCCCTGGTAGTGAATTTATTAACACCTGTCTGGAAAGCGCGCTCCAAACCATTCTACGTGACAGTCTGGTATGTCACTGCCGCTCTGGTATGGACCCCTCTCGTTTATGTGATGGGAAACTTCCTGCCACAATACTGGTTGCCTGGATCAGGTGGAGCAGCAATTAGCTCCATGTATATCCACGATCTCGTTGGACTATTTGTAACGCCGATGGGAGTTGGATTGATTTACTACCTGTTACCGATCCTTTTGAAGAAACCGATTTACAGTCATGCTCTGTCACTGACAGGGTTCTGGGGATTGGCATTCTTCTATCCTCTGAACGGCGCTCACCACTATCTGTTGAGTCCGATTCCTATGTGGTCCCAGTATGCGGCGATTGTTGCCAGTGTTGGAATTCACGTGGTGGTTTACACGGTGATATTCAACTATTTCGCCACCATGCTTGGAGACTTTCGGAAATTGGCGGAATCCATTCCGCTGCGTTTCATTGCGATGGGAGCATTGTGCTATCTTGTGACCTGTATTCAATGCGCGGTTCACGTGACCATGAGCGCTCAGGAAATTATCCACTTCACTGACTGGGTGCCTGGACACGCTCACCTGGTCCTGTTCGGAACCTTTTCATTCTGGTTGTTTGCCTGGTTGTATTATCTCTGGCCAAGACTCTTTAATACAAAATTGTATTCGAATGTTCTCGCTGAATGGCATTTCTGGTTGGCGACTATCGGTGTTTGGTCCATGTGGATTGACCTCCTGGCTGCTGGTGTGATGCAGGGATACATGTGGAAGAACCTGGTGCCATTTATTGAATCAGTCGAAGCTTCCAAACCATTCTGGTGGACCCGGATGTTTTCTGGATCATTGATTCTGGTGAGTGAGATCCTGTTTACCGTGAACATGTATATGACATGGCGTCACCGTAAAGAAGACACCGATGCTGAGACCATGAATGCGCCGTTGAATGCATCCAAGGCCTCCACGGCAGAATCCAACTAAAACATTTTCGAATATAAACCATGAAAAGTTTAGAAAAGTTTAACGTTATTTTTCTCGGCGCGGGTGTAGGTCTACTAACTCTTGCGTTCTTAACCCTGGGTTTAGTTCCGGCCATGATGACCAACTCGGTGAAGCCGATTGAAGTCATGCCGAAAGAAGTTCCTGAAGATTTTCAGGAATACTATGAGACCGTCGATGAATATAAAACCGCGTTGTATCAAGTGCGAGACATCTATTTTAAGGAAGCCTGCTGGCATTGTCATTCCCAGTACGTGAGACCGGTTGGAAATGAAGCGTTGCGCTATGGTCCGGTTTCCACTCCGGACGAATATCAAAACGATCTGAACCTGCCACAGCTGTTTGGAACACGCCGAGTCGGACCGGATTTGATTCGTCAGCACGGCAAGCGGCCGAACGATTGGCAGTTTGTTCACCTGTATAACCCAAGAGATGTCGTCCCATTATCGATCATGCCTGGATACACCTGGTATTTTAATGCGGACAAATCTCCTAAACCTGAGGCAGTTGCATTGGTGGCCTATCTTCAATGGCTGGGAAGCTGGCAGGAAGACAGAACCGCGAATGTGTACGACACGCGTCAATGAAGTAATGATTAAACCGGGATTTCTGCGCCTTCAGGATTCCCGTAAATGAATTTTGATATGAGCACACAAACTAAAACATCCGAAGGTAGTTCCTCCGCAAAATCCAGCGCTTTGGAAGCGAGGAAGTCAATGGATCGAATGATTCGTTGGTGTGTGGTGATTTTCGGACTGTCCTCTGTGGCGCTGAGCATTATTGCTTACTATGCAGCCAAGACAGGAAGTTTTGATGTTTATATGAGATTGGCAGGAGTTATTTATCTGGTTCTTAGCACCGGGTTCCTTGCAGTTATCTCTTATGCATTCATTCAGGGACACCTTGGAACTTCCAAAGAGATCGAATCACCCAAATTGGACTTATTTGAAATTGAAAGACAAAGGTAATTAGAAATGATGATGAATGGAATAACGCAACCGGTCATAGAACGAACTCTCGAAACTGCGCCAATGTTGGGATGCTTCTTTTGTGGGGTGGATTCCAAGGCTTTGGTGTTATTCTTCATCATCTTCGCCTGTTGTCTGGTTCTTGCGGCATTGTCCTTTTTAGGATGGGCCTTCATGCGTGGAGACTTTAAAGACGTGGAAGGTCCGAAATTTGACATGCTGGATGAAGATCCTCCCACTCATGGCGAATCGGAGAAACAAAAATCACCAAGTCACTCAGTTTGAGGATCTGAGATTTTTGAAGGACTCTTCCTTGCAGGAATTTGTAGTCAGGGAGGGTCCAAAGTGGAAATTCCTTTTTTCATATTAACCTATTTAAGAAAATGAGCGTCAACGAGCACGAAGATTTTGATTTGATGAGTGAGGCGAATCCTGAGCCTGATACTGAGCTGACACCAGAGAGTGGTCATGGGAAAATGCCACTGGTGTTATTAGGGATCTGGGTCGCTAATATTTCATTTTTCTTTTATTACTTTGTCAAGTTCGGCTGGGCAGATTTGATGGACTGGCTGGGTAAGTGATTCTGTGAGAAACGAAATAAAAATATACATTTTTTGTAAAACGCGCGGGCTGATGGACTCGTCTTTGTCATATTGTTTGAGACTATCAGCCTTTTTAAAAATATAACCCAACGATCATAGTAAAAGTTTAGCAAGTTTAAGAGATCCTGATGCTCTCACTGATTGAAATCCACCAGAAACTCCCGTCGGATGTTCATACCTATCCGACTTTAAAAGGGAAGAAGCGGTTTGAAATGATGCAGACATTTAATTTTGTGTTGGCGGTTTACATTGCCATTCACAAACTCATCATGCCGATCTTCACCTATTTGTTTCAGGCGGAAAGTTCGTTGAAGTCATTGGAAGATCTGGGATTCTGGTATTTATACCATTTTGCAATAGCGCTATTGCTATGTCAGAAATGCAGGACTCCACACAGGGCGTTTTACGTAGTTTATACAGCCTGGTATGCTCTGGGTTTTCTACCTTTGACGTTGATGTCCGCATTCTGGCAGGCAGGTGAATTGACTATTAACTGGAAATCTATCAGTTCGATCCTTTGCTACGGCAGCAGTTTGGTGTTTACAATATTTCTTTTGTACAGAATGAGAATGCCAACAACTGCGTATTTATTTAAAATCAAAGACCGGATCATTCCGAAGCCGAGGTATGCGATACCATATTTCCTGATTGGAATCCTGGTGAGTTGGATTAATACTTTTGGTTATTAATGGAATTTATCTTAACCGATAGAATATCCTGATCATTTATGTGGGATTTCTTTTTAACTATTTTGCACGTCACATTGTTGTCGGGGATTATTCTGTTCTCCGTAATAACACTGAAGCGAAGCCAAGGTGGAGAGGATAGTGATGGAACTCCAGAATTATCCGAAACTTCAAAGGATTCTCCATCTTTGGAATGAATCTGCCTTGAGTGAGCTTTGACTCCTGGAAGCTGATAGAAGGGTGTTCCAACGAACATTCGCTGACATCAGGTTCTGTATCGGTTGATCCCTGGGTTGTGCAATTCTGGCGAGCAATAAAAGAGAGCGTCGAGAGGTTCGTGTGGTGTTCCGGGCGAATCACTCCACTCGCCAAAACCAGCCGAACTCTCCCGACGCTCTCGGCATTTTTCAAATAACAGCGGATCGAGTCCATGAAAAACTTTATTAAATCAACAATTACTGGATTCAACATCGCGATTCTCGCAAGTCTGTGGGCTGGTTCGGCTGAAGCTCAAAAGCCAAATCTCTTTGAAGCCGGGGCTATTTGGGAAGGGAAAGCTAATGGATTGGAACTGACTCTCTGGCAAATCCCGGAAAGATCATCCACGCACATTCCTTTAAGATTTATTGTTGAAGCCAAAAAGATTGAATCAGCTGATGGCGCGGGAGAGATGGAGTTGGATCTTGAACGTCTGGGCAAGAAGGAGTTCGAATTAGAGACTGCGAATATTTGTGTTGATTGTCCGCCGGAGATGATTCCTGAGCTTGCCAAAGTCAATGAAGATGGCAAGGCGGCTTTGAAATCAATGGATTTTGAAATAACCGCCGTGGAGGGCCCGGAAGCTACATTGATTTATTCAACTAACCGGCAATACATGAAGCGATGGGAGCTGGGAATGATGGAAGCGCGTGAGACTTTCAGGACGCCGGGTACATATCGGTTGCGCGTTATGCCTGAAGGCACGGATCAGACTTTTTTCGAAACGACAATTGTGGTGGAATCATACCAGAACCTCGATTTTTCTAAAGAAATAGGCTTTTTCATTGGTGGATGTTTGATCGTCGGAACCTTTTTTCTCATCGCGCTTTGGGCTTTGAGGAAGAGCGCTCCCTCCCAATCGCCACATCCTTCCTGAGATGTGACGCGGGCAGCATATTAAACATTTCCCTGGAGCTAAGCTTTAAAAGAAAAATCATATCAAATTTATTATGAGGGCTAACAAAAAGAAAAATTATCTCAGCTGGGTATACCTGAGCTTATTTGTGATTCTTATTTTTGCAGGGATCGGGATCAAGCGAATCTACGGATACCCTAATCTGGTCATCGTTTTCCATTTGCCGGCTGCAGTGTTTTTGATGCTTGGGGGAATGGAGTTGCGCAAAAGAAGAGCTTTGGACTACGAAAAAGAAGTTTACGAATTTCAACAGCGAGAATCTTCCCCCAACGCTTAGTGGTAATTTCGAGGGCAGAGCGGTATAATTCTGCAATTATCAATGCCCCATTTAAAACCGGGGTGGGCGCTATTGAAGAAGGGAGCTGGGGGAGTCATTTCTGCTTGAAAATCTGATCTATCAAGTCGCTGAGAATTCTCTGGTTTCTGAAGGCGGCAGCATCTTGACTGGCTGAAACTCTGCAGCGCGTTTTCTGATTTCGTCTAACTCTTCTCCCGAATAGCGAGGTTTAATTTTTTTCCAGGCCTTTTGTGCGGCTTCCAATTCCTGTTGAGCAGCTCGGAGGATCCATTTTCCTGCCTCCAATCGGTCCACATCGACGCCTTTGCCGGAGTACAACATGAGTCCTGTATTTAACGCTGCCTGAATGTGTCCCTGCTCAGCAGCGGTAAGAAACCATCCAAAAGACATACCGAAGTCACGTTTGGCGCCCCGTCCCTCATAGTATCTCTCTGCTAAATTAACCTGGGCTTTGACATCGCCATCCAAAGCCCGGTGGTTCAGCGCCAGCCATTTCGCTGATTTGATGTTCTGAAAAAACTCGCGAGCGCGCTTCAGATATTGCCCGGAGTTTTTCATCGCTTCACGAAACTCCTGACTATTGGCGGCGGTTTTGATCCAGTAATACATCCTGTTCATAGGCGATTACATAAGAATTACGAAAAATTCAGGAAATCGCAAGCGCTGTCGGATGAGTGGGATCTTGCCGCAGGTAATGGTCTGATTTTAAGGATTGGAAATTTTGCCGACATTCTTCATTTTCGAGGTATGCGTTTTCCCAAACTATATTTCTTGCCTGGACTGGCTTTGACGCTGGTTCCGATTTGTGCTGAAGCTGAATTGTGCGTTGAAGAATCAGTATTCGGAACGACCCGGTCCGGTGAGACTGTTCAGCGATTTATCATGAATGACACCGATGGACTGACAGTGTCACTAATGAGCCTTGGGGCCACGATCACTGAGATCCAGGCTCCTGATCGTCATGGGCAAAAGGTAAATGTCATTCTGGGTGAGGATGATTGGGAGACTTACCGCAATGGGTTTGGTGGATCCGCTTCAGTGATTGGTCGATTTGCCAACCGAATTCAGGGAGCGGCGTTTGAAATTGATGGAGAACGATTCGAGCTGGATCGGAATAACGGACAAAATCATATTCACGGTGGTCGTTCAGGTTTTGCTGGCAAGAACTGGAGCGGGAGAATTTCAAAAGCTAATGAGAATGAGGTAGCCGTGACATTTACTTTGGTCAGTCCCGATGGAGATCAGGGCTATCCCGGAGAGTTAGATGTTGAGGTGACTTATACGTTAACCCGAGATCAGAAATTGAAGATTACTTATCAAGCTGAAACGACTCGTTCAACGCACGTCAACCTGACCAATCATGCCTACTTTAATCTGGCGGGTGAAGGGGATGTGCTGGACCAAGAGCTTCGGATTGATTCAGATTTCTACACACCTACCGATCTTCAATTGATTCCAACAGGTGAAATACTTTCCGTGACCGAAACACCGTTGGATTTCACTGAGTTGAGGGCGATTGGATCCGGTATGGGAGAGCTGCCCGAGAATTACAAAGGGTATGATCACAATTTTGTACTTGGAGGACGTCAGTCAGAAGCAGTCTGGATTGCTGAAGCCGTGGACCGCAATTCAGGGCGTCGAATGGAAGTTTGGACCACTGAGCCTGGTGTGCAGTTGTATACTGGAAATCATTTAGGGCATCGTGGGTTTTGTCTGGAAACACAATCATTTCCGAATGCGCCGAATACATCTCATTTCCCATCGAGCTTGTTGGAACCGGGAGAAGTATTTCGGAGTATGACAGTGTTTGGTTTTTCGGTGATTGATTGATCTGCGAATTTGATGGTTCGAGGATATTTCTTTCAAGCGAAGATTTCGCAGATTTGCGCTGAATTTTTTATTTAGGATGTTGTGATGCGTGAGACAATCATTGACTGGGCCAGGGAATATTTTGCTGAGGTTGGAGTGGATGTGGATCGGGCTTTGGATAGACTGGCTTCGGTTTCGATTTCACTTCAATGCTGGCAAGGGGATGATGTCGGAGGTTTTGAATCCACAGGTCAAGCTTTGGGTGGAGGCTTGGCTGTTACAGGGGCATACCCTGGTAAGGCCAGAACGCCAGACGAGTTGCGATCAGATGCAGCCCAGGCTTTGAAATGGATTCCCGGAAAACACCGTTTTAATCTTCATGCCTCCTACGGTGATTTTGGTGGAAAGGTTGTGGACCGAGATGCTGTAACGATTGAACATTTTTTGTCCTGGGTAGACTGGGCCAAGGAGCTGGGCATTGGATTGGATTTTAATCCGACCTACTTCGCTCATCCGAAGGCAGCAAATGGTTGGACCCTTGCATCCGCAGATGAAGGAATCCGGGAATTTTGGATTGAGCATGGGAAGCGTTGCCGGGACATCGGAGCTGAATTTGGATCAAGACTGGGAACTTCCTGTTGCACTAACTTTTGGATCCCAGACGGATTCAAGGACACTCCAGCGGATCGACATGGTCCCAGGAAGCGTTTGATCACAGCGCTGGATGAAATTTTCAGGGAATCGATTGATGAGCGTTACAATGTTGACGCCGTGGAAGGAAAACTGTTTGGGATAGGCAGTGAGAGTTATGTGGTTGGATCTCATGAGTTCTACTGGAGTTATGCATTAACAAGAGGCAAGTTACTTTGTTTGGACTCCGGACATTTCCATCCTACAGAAAGCATTGCTGATAAAATATCCACGGCTTTGGCTTATATGCCCGGACTGATGCTGCATGTCAGTCGTGGTGTTCGATGGGACAGTGATCATATAGTCACCTGGAACGATGATTTGCAGGCGATTACTCGCGAGGTTGTGCAGAATGATGCATTGGATCGGGTCCGGCTTGGACTTGATTTTTTTGACGCCAGCGTGAATCGGGTTGCCGCATGGGTGATTGGGGCTCGATCATTATTGAAGGGAATACTTGCTGCTCTGTTGGAGCCACCTGGAATTCGGGAAGCTGAAATTGATGAAGACCTGACACGGAGACTTGCTTTGCAGGAACGGATGAAAATGGCGCCTCTGGGAGTGATATGGGATGAATTTTGTATTCGTCAGAAGACGCTATCCGAATCGGAGTGGTGGCAAAGTTGCCGAGATTATGAGAAAAATGTCTTGTTAAAACGACAATGAATTTAAGTTCGAGTAAAAGACACACGACGCCTTTTCTGGAACTTCGGAATATTCAGAAATCTTTTGGAGGTGTCAAAGCGCTGCAAGGAGTTTCCTTACAAGCTGAATGTGGTAAAGCGTTAGCTCTACTGGGGGAGAATGGCGCCGGCAAATCGACATTGATCCGCGCTTTGATTGGAACCTTGCAACCGGACAATGGTGAAATTCTGGTTCAAGGGAAAAGAGTTTCTCATTGGAATCCCAATGCAGCCAGAGCGGCTGGGATTGCATGCATTTTTCAAAAACCGGCTCTGTTTGATACCTTGTCTGTTGCTGAAAATCTGGCAGTACGAGTCGGGAAACGCTCCTGGCGCGGACGAGTCAATTGGTCGGAAGAAAAGACCTGGGCAAGTCGATGGCTGGATCGTGTCGGACTGGATGTGGATCCGGAGCGGGAAGCCGGTTCGCTATCTTTGCCTCAGCGGCAATTACTCGAAATCGTTTCTGCTTTGGCTGCAGATGCGAATGCTATTCTCTTTGATGAACCCACCGCTTCTTTGACCCGATCAGATCAGAATAGACTGTTTGAAATTATAGGGCAGTTGAAATCCGAGGGTGTGGCGGTCATATACATCACGCATCGACTTGAGGAAGTAGAAATCCTGGCTGACCAAGTGGCAATCCTTCGCGATGGCAAAGTGGTTTTCAATGGAGTTTCCCACGGGCTGAGCGAGGATGAGATGATTCGGCATATGGTCGGTAGAGAAATGCAGTCCATATATCCAGCTGCAGTGAGTGATCCGGGAGAAACATTGTTGGAAGTTTGTGGACTTCATTCTAAATCGCTGGGTTTGGAAGATATTCGATTTGATATACGGAAAGGAGAAATATTTGGGCTGGTCGGGCTCGTTGGCGCGGGGCGAACGGAGCTGGCGAGAACGTTGATTGGCGCTGCCTCAAAGGAGACTGGATTGGTTCGTTTGAATGGCAAGGAGATAGCTCCTCGGAGTCCGGGAGATGCGATGAAACTTGGGATTGCTTACACACCGGAGGACCGAACTCGGCATGCTGTTTTTCCCGAACTGAGTATCGGGCATAACCTGACCTACTCCTGCCAGGATCGAATTTTTCCGCGTGGTTGGTTGAGATTGCGCGCTGAAAGTGATTTGGTCCATCACTATGTTGATCGGTTCAGAGTGAAAACACCTTCATCCAAGAATGCTTTAAAAACCTTGTCAGGAGGCAATCAACAGAAAGTTTCAGTAGCCAAGCGGATGGCTTCCCAGCCGCAATTATTGATCCTGGACGAACCGACACAAGGAGTAGATGTCGGCGCCAAATCTGAGATTCAAAAGTTGATACGAGAATGTGTTGCGGATGGGCTCGGTGTCTTAATGATTACCAGTGATTTGCCTGAAGCGTTGGGGATGTGTGATCGGATTGGTGTCATGAGAAAAGGGCGATTGGTAAAGATTCTGGAGCGCCCGACCGATCCGGAAACGGTAATGCAATATGCCTTTGGTGATTTGGATTCAGACGCAGGTATAGAAAAAACAAATCAATTATGACGCCGACATGAAAAAGCCTGTTCATGAAATTTCTGTTGCATTAACGCTGGCTCTGCTGTTGTTGGCCATGGCGATCTGGTCGCCCTCCTTTTATGATCCACAACCCCTGCTTTCCCGAGCTGCGTCGGCAGTTCCCAAGTTAATGATTGCTATCGGGGTAGCGCTGGCTTTGGTCACCCGACACATTGATATCTCCACCGGATCCATGTTGGCGGTTTGCTGCAGTGTGATGGGAATGATCTCACAGATGGGGCACGGCTGGGTTTTGACCTGGCCGGTGGGAGTCGGCACAGGAATGGTTCTGGGAGCTTTGAACGGGGCTTTGATAGCCGGGCTGGGATTGCCATCCATTGTTGTGACACTGGCCATGATGTTTGCATTGAGAGAAGGTGTGCGGCTTTGGACTCAGGGTGTGTTTATCAACATGAAACCCAACGCGCAATGGTTCGGT
>JAUIHU010000745.1 GCA_030432175.1 Verrucomicrobiia bacterium
GGATTGAGGATCAGGAGGATCCAGAAAACCAGATAAACGGAGTTGGTTTACCCATCAGTCATAGTGTGGGCTATGGAATACCAGACGCCGGATTTGCAGTGAATTTGAGCCGTGAATGGAAGCTCCGCGACAATTTTCGGGAAGTACAATTGAACAACAACAGCTCCAGAGCTATTCCTGATGCCGGACTGGCTGTGGAGATTCGGCGAGCTGGAAATGGGGAGATCCCTGAATTACCTCAAAGGATTGTAGCCAGATCCACTGACGGGCTCTTCCCGCCACACCAAACTCCCTGGATGCGACTTGGCGATATTGGTTTAGGAGGTGGATTTCCTGTCTTGGATCTCACCGACAAGGTGGCATTAATTCAGCGGGGAATCCTGCTCTTTGCAGAAAAGATTGAAACGGCCGAGAGTTTTGGAGCAGAACTGGCAATCATTTACGATAATATAGATCAGGACAATCTTGTGGCTGTTTCCGGGGCAGATCGAGCCAATATTCCTGCTGTTTTTATTTCAAAAAGGGACGGGGAAGCTCTCAAGGCAGCATGGGAGAACTTCGATGATCTTGAGGTCAGAATCGATGTGCGAAGCGCTGAGCTTACGTGGAATTTCCCACAGTCTCTTTCCTGTGAACAGGTGGGTGTCAAAATCAGAACCAATCACCCCAGGCGTGGAGATTTGCGAATGGAACTGATTAGTCCAGCCGGAACAATCAGCGTTTTGCAGACTAATAATTTTGACAATGGAGCGGGGCCTATCGAATGGACTTACTATTCAACCCGTCACTTTTTTGAAAATAGTCGTGGAACCTGGAAGCTTCGGGTTTTAGATGAAATCTCAGCCAATTCTGGATCCCTTTTCGAGGCATCGCTCATTGTTCGTGGGGTTCCATTAACGGATGAAGATAAAGATGGACTGCCGGACTCCTGGGAGCAGACTTTTCTGGGTGACCGGTCCTATACAGCGGCGGCCGATCCGGATTTTGATGGGAAACATAATCTGCTGGAGTGGCTAACGGGGAGTGATCCCATGGCAGCGCCTTCCGGATCAATTATTTCGATCGCGCCATTTGAAGAAGACTATTTTCGCCTTTCCTGGCAAGGAAGGAATAACGCGTTGTACCAGATCGATAGAAGCCGAGCGCCATTGGGGCCCTATGCTCAGCCCGTGGAAATCCAGGGTAAGTATCCGGTGACGGAGTGGATTGTGCCGGTATTGGGGAATGAAGTGCAATGGTTTCGGTTGACTGAACCGGCATTGGTTCCGGAGTAATGATTATCATTAACCCCGAAAGTGAATCTTTACCCTGAGCAGAAAACAATTTAAGTTTCCTACCATGAAAGAACGGATTACATTTAACCCAAAGCAGTGCGGAGGACGACCTTGTATCCGAGGACTGAGAATCAGGGTTAAGGATGTTCTTGACCTGCTTGCTGCCAATGTTTCACGTTCCGAAATTCTAGAAGACTATCCTTACCTTGAATCTGAAGATATTGACGCATGCCTGGAATACGCTGCGGCCGAAGCAGATCATCCAGTTTTAGTCTCCAAGTAAATGCGTTTTGTTGTCGATGCCCAATTGCCTCCTGCGTTGGCGAGTCTCCTGCGGTCGCATGATCATCAAGCCTTGCATGTTGCTGATGTAGGGCTTCAGGATGCGGAAGATACTTCAATTTGGGATTACGCTCTTGACCATGATTCGATTGTCGTGACCAAGGACGAAGATTTTCCTCACAGACTTCATCAAAATCCGAAAAAAGCTCCGGTTGTGGTGTGGTTGAGAATCGGTAACACCAGTCGACGCGCCCTTTTACAATGGTTTGAGGCTCTGCTTCCAGAGATCGAAGATTTGCTGG
>JAUIHU010000746.1 GCA_030432175.1 Verrucomicrobiia bacterium
GGTCCCACGGCTCACGGCCTCCAGCTTCTCCCCCGCTTCATCCCTCAACCACTTCATCCCGGCGCGGGAATAAATCCGACTGTTCGCCACAAACGCATCGTCTTCGATCCAGGACAATGTTGTCGGTTGTCCGGAGATATTCGCGGTCAGACGTCCGTCTTTTTCTTCAATCTCTGCCCAGTACGATTCCGACAGATAAGCCCCGGTCAGCGAGCGCCAGTCCGGATGTTCTTCCGGCGCTTTTCCTGGATTTTCTGCGCCCTTGCCATTTAACAACAACCGCAGAATATGATCACTGATCGAACGGATTCGACCATTGGCGATGTCTTCATTTCCAATCACAATCACCGCCATGCCTTCTTCCGGCAGAACCGTAAACGCGGAACTGTGACCATACACCGCGCCACTGTGTCCGATAGTTTTATTCCCTTGAATATTTCCGACCACAAACCCGATCCCAAAGCCGGTCTCGCTTTCCACCAACTGCGGAATCCACATGGACTCCAGCGATTCCGTTTTTAAAAGTCGCCCTTCTCTTCGAATCAGCTCGATTGCAAACTTGGATAAATCTTCAACCGTCGTAAAAAGGTTACCCGCCGGAATAGTTCCCAAATCAAAGAGCGGAGTTCTCTGGTGAGAAAATCCGCCTTGCCCGTCAGCGACTCGAATATTACTGGGAGCCATTTTGTCCGGGTTTACATTGGACCGAGTCCAGCACGAATCCGCCATTTTCAGAGGTCCCAGCACATTCTCCATCTGGTAATTCTCATAATCCAGACCACTCGCCTGAGTCACCAGATAACCGGCCAGCGTTGGAGCGATATTGGAATACCTCAACATCTCCCCGGGTCGTGTCACTAAAACTCCCGACCTCAAGCTGTCAACCGTTGCCTGAATTCCTGGTTCCGACAAATCCAGATAACCGCCGACCGCTGATTCGCGTTGAAGTCCGCTGCGATGACAAAGGATTTGCCGCAACGTCACCGCCGGCTGATCTGGAAATGGGTTGTACGGTAAAAGCGCTGGATCAATCGGCGCATCCAGATCCAGCTTGCCAGATTCCACCTGCTGCATGACCGCCACCGCGTTGAAGAGTTTGGAGATACTGCCACATCGAAAGACTGAATCCGCTTTCACCTCACCGAAGCCTTTCGAGTAAACGAGCGATTGATCCTGAACCACAGCAATTGAAATCCCAGTGATGCCCCAATCGTTCATCTCCTGAAGCGTTTTCTCTTCAATCGACGGAATGATTTCACAAATAGAAGCAAAGGTCGGGATCGCTGCTGAGACTGCCAGAGTGAGGACGGCGTTAGCGCTGCGACGCAGCAGGTTCGAGTAGGATTTCATAGTTCAGAGTGGAGAGGGATTTTGTTGAAACCAGAATTCCAGCTCTTCCAGCAGCCGATCGATTTGTTCAGTAGTGTGGTTGGCAAAAACCGCAAACCGCATGGCGCCTGAAGCCGGAATTCCGACATATCTGGAGATGTAGGGTAGTAGAATTCCTTGTTCTTTCAACCTTTCATGCAACAGAAGCATCGATTCCTTGCTGCCCAACGCCAAACCCAGGTGAGCGGTTGGATCTTTCAACGGATTCACTCCCATACGTTCCAGCCCCGCCCGCAAGCGTAAACTGTTTTCCTGAAGCCTTCGTCGCAATTCCGGTTCATGTTGAACCACTCTCAACGCCTCCGCCGTGCAAGCCGCTTCCGCAGTCGCCGGAGCGCTGGCTCCACCAAAATAGTCAGATGCTCTCCTGGCTGCTTCAATAAACTCTGCGCTGCCCGCAACTATCCCCCCGAAACCTCCCAGAGCTTTGGACAAAGTCGCGCCCATGAAAACCGGACACTCCTC
>JAUIHU010000123.1 GCA_030432175.1 Verrucomicrobiia bacterium
AGCGAAGGCTATTGATGTAGTGAGTGTTCTCATTCTGGATGAATTGAATAACGGAATTTTAGATGCGTTCAAAAAACTGCGGAGACATCCAGGTCCCCGCAGTTAATAAATAGTCGATTAAATGAGCGCTGCCAGCCCATCAGTCTGTCAGCCTGCCGACAACGCTCTTGAGATTTTGCTTCGATTGTAAATTAAGGAATTTGAAGTAGTTCTTCCTGTGTCCAGGGCGCAGTTCGTTGAGCGGTAGATTCACGGATCTTTTTCACTGAATCCGCTGAAACTTCAGCCGCCTGATTTCCCCATTCCTGACGAACGTAACTCATGACGCCAGCAATCTGTTCATCATCAAAAACAGATAACGCAGGCATTTCCATTTGGTATGTCACTCCATTGACAGTGATAGGCCCTGTCAGGCCATGAAGGACTATACGAGCCAGACGCTCTTCTGGTCCGGTTACCCAGTCCGATCCAGCCAACGGCGGAGCCAGTCCATCCAGCCCCTCTCCGTTTGCCTGGTGACAAGCTCCACAGGTTGCTGCATAAAGTGTTCTACCTGCAGCTATCGGACCCGATACTTCCGAAGCAGGAGCGCTGGCAGCGGCTTCGGCATTCAACCTTGCCACCACGGTTTCACCCCATTCAATTGTTTCCAGAATCTTGGAGACTTTTTCCAACACCGCATCGTTTTCAACAAACTGCAGCGCTGTGAGTCCTGCAGGATCATTCACGAGTTCCACTTTTAGTGGCTTACCTCGCGAAGGAGCAACCAGATTCAAGATCCCATCCAGAATTGCCATTTGGTCATCATTCCCCATCTCGACAAAAGAAGCGACCAAACCAAATAATCCCTGAA
The DNA here is from genome assembly GCA_030432175.1 of Verrucomicrobiia bacterium. Taxonomy (GTDB): domain Bacteria; phylum Verrucomicrobiota; class Verrucomicrobiia; order Limisphaerales; family JAUIHU01; genus JAUIHU01. Next base: position 854 of record JAUIHU010000123.1, read on the forward strand.
TTGCCTCTTCATTGGCAGATCTTAATACAGCTTGGGAAAGTTCCCGAATCATCGCAGACCGGCTGTTAGATCCAGCTTTCCAATCCTTATCAGCAATCAGTGATCCAAGGAACTTCAACTCACCACCATTCAGACCAGACAGAACAGCGTCGCGAATCATGCGGTTTTCTGCGCCCAGTTCCCCTGATGCAGCCAGCAGATTTTTCATTGCCTGATCAGCCTCGGCATTGTTGAGTTCTCCCAGACTGAATGCCAATTGAGTTCTCAAAAGGATGTCCTCTTCGCCGGATGATTTCATCAAATGGGCTTGAAAAGTTTTCTCTGCAGGTGTCCCAATCAATGCCTCTCCAACTCGCATTCCATGAATACGAACTTGCCGCAGATCGCTGTTCAATGCCGAAACAATACTATCTAGATCCACTCGCTGCATGCCATGTAAGGTCCAAAGCGCATGAATTCGAGCGGTTTCACTTCCAGTGACAGCCAGGCGCTTAAGAGATTCCAACACAGATGTGTCCGTGCGCTCCACCAGCAAACGTTGCGCTGTTTGCCTCACCCAACCATTGTCGTGTTTCAGATATTGAACTAATTCCTGTGACGAAGCAGATCCCAGTTTGACCGGCGCTGATGGCGGGTTGCCCTCAGGATACACACGGTAGATGCGCCCCATTCCAATCGGATTATCCAGTCCACGATCCTCTACTTGTTTCCTTAAAAAGGACGTCATATAAATTCGGTGCTGAATAATACCCCGGTAGAAATCAACAATGTAAAGTGAACCGTCTGGACCATTGTTCAGGTTGACAGGGCGAAACCGCTCATCGGTGGATGCCAGAAATTCGGACTGTTCATAAGCATGCTTCGATGTCAGAGTTCCATTTTCTTCCCAGACGATATTGCGCTTGATCAGATTTCCAGAAGGTTCGCAAACAAAGGCATTGCCGGAAAACTCTTCAGGAAAAAGATGTCCACGATAGACGACTGGACCACAAGCCGCTGTGAATGTGCGTAGTTTCCAGTTGTCCCGAAGAGTGTTGTTTCGATAACCGCGGTTGACCCCAGGATTGATACGAATTGGCCAGACAAACTGGTTGTTGGCCACACGAATATTCAAACCAACACGGGAAGAAAAACTTGGGTTACGGCTCAGGTAATGAGACGGGATAATATCTCCTCTCAACTGATCACTATTCGTATCATAAAAATGACGTCCGTAATCATCCTGAGACAATCCCCATTGCCCCCGGAAGGTTGTGGATTCTTTTTCCCATACCTGATTCAATGCGCGAAATCGAGAGGTGTAATTAGCGCTGTAGATCCAGTTGTCCAGACTCCAAAGCAGACCATTTGCGTTGTGTTCCGGATTGATCTGATTAGCGTAATCATCGGTAATCTCAGTCTTAAAATCGGCTTTCCCGTCTCCATTCGTATCTTTCATGAACCAGAGATGCGGCGGTTCCGCAACGAGTAACCCATCATGTACCAAAGCAATCGCCCTAGGCATCTGAAGTCCATCAGCAAAAACTTGTGACTCGTCCATCACACCATCACCGTCGATGTCTGAAAGCACAACAATTCGTCCATTTCTGACATCTTCTCCCGTGCCGTCGATGTTGGGCATATACCCCCGCATTTCACACACCCAAATTCGGCCATCTGGATCAAACTCAATTTCTACTGGATCATGAATCAGTGGTTCGGCTGCCACTAATTGTATTTTGAATCCAGGGGCTAACTGAAATGATTCGAGCGCTTCGTCAGGGCTCAACACCGGCGCTGGAGGCACTTCCAGGTCTGGTGGTAACGGTTTCTGTTCTTCTCCAGCGCGATCACCATTTTGCGCCAACGCTCCGGAAGCCAGGACTACGGCTCCGAGAAATATCAAACTTCGCTTCAGCAATTCACTCTTGTTCTTTATCATAGCAAAATTTTTCCCAGTGTGGAATAGACCCGAATTACATCACAGGTTTCTCTGAATGAAAAGGCGCAATCGTGCAAAATATATTAAAATATTGCATCTTGCACGATGTGTTTGGGTAAAAGATATTCACAGCCAAGCTATTCCTATTTTCAAGCCCGTGAAATTGGCGCTTAAACGATTTGGCACAACTGCTGCTTAAAAAATTTCACAATTATGCACTTAACACTTTAGCCTAAACAAACTCAAAAGCTGACTTACAGTTCCATTGGAAAATCTGTCCAGCTTCAGTTGATTTGCGTCAAATTCATTTTGAACCAGAATTCAATATGTAACAATCATTCGCAATGTTTGGCCGGGTGTTTTGCGTTAATATGCATATGAACCATAAAACTAAATATTTAATAAAAAATAAATTTACAACAGCAATCATAACGCTGGCAGGAATTGGATGGTTAACGGGCGGCTGCAAACAGGAAACTCAATCGCAAATGAAAACCGCCTATCAAGAAACGACTGACGATATGCAAGAAGGATTAGAGAAAGGAATCAATAAAACTGAAAAATGGTTGTCTCAATCATGGAATGAAATTGCAGATTTCTCCGCTGATAAAAAACAGGATTTCGTCCAGAAGTTGGAAGTAGCACAAACCAAGGTCGAGCAGAAAGCGGAGGATTTGAAAGCCGAAGGTGAGGAACTTTCGGCAAAAGCGAAAAATCAATTCGACGAAGCCAGTCAAACCTTCAAGGAAAGGTTGAACGAGGCTTCCGAATCAACGAGTGAAGGCTGGGAAGATGTCAAGAATCGAGTGAAATTAGCCTGGGATGATATGGTGGATGCATATAAAGATTTGAAGAATCCAAGTTAATCTAATTTATTAATATTTCTATAACCATTACGGCTAAAGCTGAGCTTTAGCCGTTTTTTTATTTATTTGCCCTTACAGGACGCGAACAATATGAGATTTATTTTAATATTTTCCCGGTTTTCATTTCTCTCAGTATTAAGGTAGAACAGCAGGATAACGCAAACCTGCGCGTCACTCAGAGGCGGAGATTCAATGTCCTGGAGGGTATGCAATGATTAACTGAATCCTTAGAATACTTGAAGGCAATCTTGTCCTGATTCCTCCCAATTGACACCACTTCTCAGCGCTGATAGAAAGACTTCATGTCCTCACACATGTTACTAAATGCTGCGGCCACAGCTGTGTCGTTGTGCCTGTTCTCCAATCCTGTTTTTGCAAGTCCACCTTCCTGGACCGATCCGGATATTCCGGTCACAGATGAACTAACTCTGTGGCTGGATGGAAGCCGCGTCAATGATGCGCGTCAGGCAAATGGATTAAATCCCGTCAGCGTGGGTCAGGGCCTGGACGTTTGGCACGATGGCTCGGGAGCCGGTCATGATTTTTCTCAATGGACAACCCGTTTCCGTCCAGTTTGGGAACGCAATCAAACGGTTCGGTTCAATGGCCAGCAGTTTCTTTCAGTCCTTTTGAATACAGAGGTCAACCTGACTGACGCCACCATGATTGTTGTCGCAGCCCCGGATCGCCCTGAAGGTGATTTCCCTGCGATATTCAGTTCCTCACGATTGGATGGCCTGGATTATAATAGCGGATTTGTTCTCGATTTTGGCAGACACCCCAGCTCATCCGGTCTGGTGGAGATAGTCAACATTGAAGGGGGAGGTCAAGCTGGGGACGATGGAGGAAATCTGATTCAAGATCCTATCAGCGCCGAAGTCGGACATGTATTTACCATTACCAGTGTCGCTGGAGATTCCAGCTGGTTACGAATTGACGGGCAGGAACATAATTCCCGTCCACGCGAAAATGTTCCCTTGGCGCTGCATAAAATTGCTATCGGCGCGCGTTTCATGGAACCCGCCATGCGCCATTTCTACAAAGGCAGCATCGCTGAAGTTTTACTGTTCAATCGCAAGCTGAACTCTGAAGAAATCGGCGCCTGCGAACAGTGGCTCTCCAGAAAACACTCAGAGTATTTGCGGGAGCCGGATCCCGATTCTCCTCGGGAAGTTACGTTGAAAACAGTCGCCAATCCTCCTGTGGTTCAAATGCTGGTTCCCGGTTTCCGTGTAGATGAACTCCCGATCGATACTACCAACCTGAACAACATTGAGTACGCCCCGGACGGCAGATTGTTTGCCGCAGGCTATGATGGTCGATTCCATGTCATGTCAGATACGGACGGAGATGGTCTGGAGGATCAGATCGATACTTTTGTGGAATCGACTTCTGAGGATTATCCAATTGGTCTGGTGGTGAAAGATGGAATGCCACACGCTGCATTGTCGGATGAGATCGTGCGTTTCCGGGACACAGATGGAGACGGCATTCCGGATAAAAAGGAAATCGTCGTCAGCGGATGGGATGACCCTGAATTACGTGAGAATCCAATTCTGTTGCATCGCCGAGTGGACAGCGCACTAGCTCTGGCCGCGGGGCCGGACGGATCCTGGTATGTCACCATGGGCAATGCCAACCCGGGTAATGGTTACTGGCAGGATTTTAGTGAGGGCAACCAATGGGACGCAAACTCTCCTAAGAAAGGCGCTTCGCAATATTCTACCGATAAACGCCGTGGTTGTTTATTACGGATTTATCCGGACGGAAAAGTTGAGCAAATCAACAGTGGCGTCCGATACATCATGTCTTTGCAATGGGACCGCTTCGGAGAGTTGTTCGGATCAGAACAGGAAGGAGCTACATGGGTTCCCAACGGAAATCCCTTCGACGAGCTATTGCACTTACAGGCTGGAAGACACTACGGATTTCCACCTGCGCACCCGACTCTTTTGCCAGACGTGATCGACGAGCCCAGCGTCTGGAATTTTGCTCCACAACACCAGAGTACGTGCGGTTTCCGGTTTAATGGTCCGATTGAAAATCGCGCCCGTTTCGGACCCGATCACTGGTCCTGGAATGCTCTGACCACAGGAGCCTCGCGAGGTAAACTCTGGCGCACCCAGTTAGCCCGGACTTCTACCGGATACGTCGCCAACACTCACCTGATTGCAGCGATTCAAATGCTTGCTATCGACTGCGCCATATCACCTGAGGGCGATCTCGTCGTCTGCGCTCACTCCGGAGCGCCGGACTGGGGATCTGGCCCCGCTGGAAAAGGAAAGCTCTTTAAAATCAGATACCTGAATCAGGAAATCCCTCAACCGGTCTTGTCCTATGCTCCTGACCCAACCACAACAGTCATCAGCTTTGACCGACCTCTGAAGTCCGCGCCCGCTCCACCTGACATCACATTGCATGGTGGAAGATTTGTCAGCGCAGGTGATCGTCTGGAATTGTTTCGTCCTGGGTATGAAGTGGTGCGTTTCCAGCAATCTCAGCCACGATTTGAAATTCCGGTAAAGTCGGTGAACCTCAGCTCCGATAAAAGGCGTTTGCAAATCCAGACCGCTCCCCGCACCACCGCCTTTGGTTATTCTGTTTCCATCAATAGTCCACGCAACGAACCCGGTATTGAGCAGGCCAACGGCATTGACCTGGACGCTCCATTGCACGGAATCAAAGCGCACTGGAAAGGCGCTGACGGATCTGAATGGCAAGGCTGGCTTCCGCACCCGGACCTCAATGTCATCCGCGAATTCACACAAGCCAGCGCCGAACATCAGGAAGCATTGAAACTCTTCCAATCTCCCGGCCAACTTATTCTGAGCACACGAATGGACCTTTCCAACATGCTGCAGCCAGCAGTCCAACCCGGATCCAAACTCGACTACATTCCTGAACCTGAAACAGTAACACTCACTGTTTCCAGCGACACAACTTTGACTGTCAACAGCCCGATTACTGAAGTCATAGCTCTGTCTCCAACCCAATCCACTCTCACCAAAACCATTGATGACGAGAATTTCACCGACATGGAGATCCAACTCACCACGCCGGTCAATCGGATTGAAATGTCCTTTCACACAGCAAAAGACCAGCTTCAACGTCCGTTGGGAACTCAACGATTCCACATGCCATTCGTGGTTGCATTAAAAGGAGAATCCGGCTTGGAAAGAGTCATTCCAGAAATCGAAGGTGGATCCTGGAGTCGTGGCCGTGAACTCTATTTCGGCAAAGCTGCCTGTTTCACCTGTCATGAAATACGCGGAGAAGGAAATGTCGTCGGTCCCGACCTGACCAATACTCCTCATCGTGACTACGATAGTGTGATGAGGGATATCACCGATCCCAGCGCCACCATCAACCCGGACGCCGTCGCCTACAAATTCACTATGAAAGATAGTGAGGCTGTAGTCATTGGAACCCGAGTTGGAGAAACAGAAACCCAACTCAAAATAGCCTCCCCCGGCGGTTCAGTCACACACCTCGATAAATTCAACATTGGTAAAACAGAAACACTGCCGGTTTCACTCATGCCGGAAGGATTGCTGCAAGCGTTGAGCACGGAGGAAGTCCGGGATCTGATGACTTTCCTCCTGAACCACGAAACACACTGAAGACACAAAGAATTATTTAACCACGAAACACACTAAAGGCACGAAAAATTAATTAACCACGGAAGGCACGGATAACACGGAAAACGGATTATAAAAATTCTTTCGTGAATTTCGTGTCTTTCGTGGTTCAAAAAAAACCTTCCGTGGTTCAATGATCTGATTTCAATCCAAAACTTCCCAATATCCACCTCTGGCTGAGCCTATCCTTTTGAGCCGTTGTTCAGAACGCAATCGGGTTAATTGTTTTTCGATTGCTCGCTTACTTAGCCCAAGTGATTTGGCCATTTCAGGGATGGTTAATTCAGGACGATCCCTTAACAGAGCAAGAATTTTTTCAGGCGTTTTCCCCGAACTTTTCCCCGAACTTTTCCCCGAACTTTTCCCCGAACTTTTAACGGGCAGCGCTTTCAATACCGGATCATTTTTTCGCTCATTCAAATGCTCTATGTAATCTTGGCTGAATGGAAATTCGATCCAGAAGTCACTCCCTTCAATGGATATTTTTGGGGTTGGCGTATTGGCCGTTTGGCATACATGGATCATCCGCTGAATGCCCCTTCCCCATGCCTCAATTTCACCAGCTCGAAAGAATGCATTAGCAATTAAAGGGTTATGAGGTCGAGAAGAGTGAGCTCCAAGAAGACGCTCCAATGTCCATCCCTCAGGCAAAGTAGCGGGATTCCAAATACTCAGTTTATCATTGTAAACCCGGATCTGAATCGGCGATGGAACTCCATAGTCTCGATGAACCAATGCATTCAAAACAGCCTCTCTCAGAGCTGGTACAGGAATGGGCAATGTCTCAATCCTCTGAATATCTTCGTAAGTTATGATTGCCTTTAGATATTTCGTCCGAAGCAAATCTATAGCCTTTTGTGCCTGCGATATCAGGTCCCCATGAATTTCATCCTGATACGACAGTTCTGATTCGGAGCTAAAAAATGCAATTTTAACAAAGGCTCCTGAGAAATAACGGTCGGGTTCATTATGGAACAACAAACCAGCAGCTCTGACTAATTGCGAAAGTTCGAGTAATCTCAATCGGTCAAGGAGAGTATGATCTGACTCCTTTCTCGATTCATCATCCAGCCGTCCACTCCGCAATGCCATTTCACGGAATACTTGAATTGCTTTTAGGGACAAGCAGGTTTCTTGAACTTGGGGCAGTATCACTGAATCCCAAGAACGCCCTTGCCTGTTTAAAAGAAATCTGTCGAGAGCGATGCCTTTGAGTTCTTGAAGAGTACTACCGCTGCGCAGGAAGTACCGGCCTCGAAAACTCACAGGGTGTGCATGAGGCTCAACACGAACTTGAATTGTATGAAGTTCATCATGATTTTTTAGAATCACGTCACAAATAATTCCCAGCAAATCACGGATCTTATTCGGTAAATCTTCAAGTAATTTTGAGGAGTTAACTAGTCCAACTACTTCACCATTATCATCTCGCCCAAGTTCAAGTATTCCTCCTTGAGAATTAGCAAATCCACAAATCCAACCTAGATACTCATCTCTCCAGGATCTCTTCCATTCCAAATTTTGTGATTCCTGGTTTTGCTTCATCCTTTTTATAAACTATCACCACGAAATACACTAAAGACACGAAAAATTAATTAACCACGGAAAACGGATTGTAAAAAACACTTTCGTGCATTTCGTGTCTTTCGTGGTTCAAAAAAAATCTTCCGTGCCTTCCGTGCCTTCCGTGGTTCGGCGAATTCCCCGGCGCCTCAAGCAATCAGGTCATGCATCACATGTCCGTGGATGTCCGTCAAACGGAAGTCCCGGCCCTGATAACGGTACGTCAACCGCGTATGATCAATCCCCATCAGGTGCAGGATGGTCGCATTCAAATCATGAATGTGCATCGTCCCTGGCGTCCAACGTTCTTTGGATGGCTGTGGAATCAATGTATTCCCGTCAGCATCGGTGATGTTGTATCCAAAATCATCGGTCCGTCCGTAAGTGATCCCCGGCTTGATTCCTCCCCCTGCCATCCACACTGTGAAACAACGTGGATGGTGATCGCGTCCGTAATTCTCCCGCGTGAGATTGCCCTGACAATAAACGGTTCGCCCGAACTCACCGCCCCAGACAATTAACGTATCCTCCAGCATACCGCGCTGTTTGAGGTCCTGGATCAATGCGGAACATCCCTGATCAATATCCTTACACTGCGATTCGTGCTCGCGTGGCAAGTTCCCGTGCGCATCCCATCCACGGTGGAAGATCTGAATCATCCTCACACCTCGTTCTGCCAGACGTCTGGCATTTAAACAGCAGGCGGAGAAAGTTCCGGCTTCCTTCGCTTCTTCTCCGTAAAGTTCAAAAGTCGCTTCGCTTTCTCCCGATGTATCCATCAGCTCCGGAACTGAGGTCTGCATTTTGTAAGCCATCTCGTGCTGACGGATGCGTGAGAGGACTTCCGGATCTGCAAACTGATCATAATGCGCCTGGTTCATTGCCGCGAGCGCATCTAATTGGGCTAGTCGATCTTTGCTGGTGACTCCCTTGGGATTGCTCAGATAAAGCACCGGATCGCCCTGGCTGCGGAGCAAAATCCCCTGGTGATCTGAGGGCATGAAACCGGTTCCCCAGAGTCGGGCGAAAAGACTCTGGGGAACCGGTTTCATGCCCTCAGAT
>JAUIHU010000124.1 GCA_030432175.1 Verrucomicrobiia bacterium
AAAATGCCTCCGCTATGTCACAGCTCCGTGTGTTGCGCTCTAATGGCCGTTGGGATAGTTTTTGGAAAAATTAACGCCACCCTCCTTTAATCGCACCCGAGTTGACACTGGGCCGCGAACTTGTTTGCAGAGTTGCCTGCAAAATGATATGTCAAATGTTCTGGATGCAGTCGACATAAAATAACCCGCTGTGGCAAATTTCGGATATTTAATGATCGTTTTCACGGGATTACTGGCAATCAAACTATTACCAATATCTCAGTTTCCACAAATATAGCGCCCACCACCGTCAGTAATTTTATTGCATACCCTTGATCAAGCGCTGATGTATTTGTGAAATCGACTCAGAGTCCACTGGAACGCTCTATTAATGGAGTTCAGGGTATGCGCACTATATTTCATCCGATCTAAGGTCCATACACCACAGATTCGGTTTCGTCGGCGGTTTCGAATACAATGGCCTGGAGGTCGCCTCGTTCAGAAATAGTATTGATGTTGATGACTCTGCGCACCCTGAAACCTTTAGTATCCCATCTGCGCTATTGCGTTTCGTTTGGTAGCGAGGCGGATTTTATCCAGATAATTCGGTTTAGGGCCTTAACTTTTCTGCAAAGTTTAACCTGCCTATCTCTACTTTTATCAACGCCTCCGGGGAGCTATGCGCTATTGGACGCAATTAATTCCTATTTTTTTCTTTACATATAATCTCACAAATGTACTATGGCTAGTATTGGTGTAAAAAGCACTCTAGCAGTTGTATCGGATTTATCAACTTTGTGCTTCTCCACACTTGAATTTGTGTTGCAGGGGAGAATTCAAGTTTTCAATATATACCATTAATTAAATTACGTTACTTCGTCATTATTCAATTTGACTAAGTAAATTAAAGCATTGTGTCTTGAATTTGTTAGCAGTTAAACTACATTTGTATTAGAACACTATATTTTCAAGGAGTGCTTAAACCTAATAATACACAAAGTTATGATTAAATTAAAACGCCTGGCGTATAATAGTGTTCAGGTGATTTCACTAATGTTGTTATCCACCTCTTTGTTGAATACATCCTTTGGAGTTGGTTGGCAAACAAACAATTTTGGAGGAATACAATCTATTCATCCTGTCTCTTCCTCAAGTGGAGAGTATCTTTTACAATTATCACTTGATCCATCAAGCTATGATTCAGTTGGGACTACACACCAAATGTATGAAATGGCATGTGAAATTGGAACACTTTTTCAAAGTGTCAGATCCTTAACCAACGATGTGAGAATTCAATTTGTTGGGCCTGGTGTTTTCAATACCTTTGGATTAGTTCCTGGAGTCAATAATAATTCACTAATCATTGAAGGTGTTACCAGTAATGGTGTTCCTGTGTTAAGGAAGATTCCCGGTGAAAACAGTACAGATGCTTTGGATTATTTCGAGCTGCTTAGCGATTCAACTCCAAGTAGATACGAAGGATTTGAACCATTGAGTTTAGCCGTAAACGGAAAAAATGATGCGGTAATACGAAGTGAAATTTATGATACTGCTGTGCATAATGTAACTGTGGATAGCTTGGTATTGGATTGTAACTATACTCAGATGACTAACCTAGTTTCAACTATTGCAATATACGATGGTTACACGAATTACCCTGTAAAAGCTGCTGGAGTAACACTTCTTGGAACAGACTTTCATGTCAATAATGTTACTGTTACCAACTACGGATCCTATGGGGATCCAAGCACACCATCAACCCAGGAAGTTTTCCCAATTCGATTGCTTGGACAAGACGGTTTGTCAAATACAGAAAATACAGTTAGCTTAAGCTCAAGTAACAAGGCAAATATGCTAATTACTTCATGTTATGCTGAAGGTGAAGTACTTGGGGGCGATTCAGCCTGGGCAACAGTCTATATGGCTGGCTCTTTGGATGAAAATTACAATCTTATAGTTACAAATAATACAGCAATTGATATTCCAAATGGAATTATGATGGGCGGAGCCACTTTGCATTTCGACTCCAGCAGCACAGCTTATTACGCCGATAACTACGGAGAAAACCTAGCATTTGGATATAATTTTGATACTGGAGGATGTGATTATATAGAAATCTTCGATAACTTCATTCAAGCTACGGGAGGGGGGCAAATAGGCCATGGACAAGATTGGTGGGTTTACGATAATGAAATTGAATTAATTGATGATGACAACCTGAATGGCCAAGATGTAATTTTTGGGTTTAAAATTGGAGTGGCTACCAAGCGGCTTGATTTTGAAAACAATATTGTATATAAAAAATCTGGTGAAACATTCGGCAAAGATGTTGTGTATGCATACATCAAGTCCGGTTATGGTGGAGCTCAATCTACAGCTGATAGGCACCAATTCATATTTGATGTTTCGGAACCGCTTGAAGATTTTAATCCTGATAATCTAGTTTTTGAGGCTAATATGAACAGTGCAGTCGGAGCATCATACGTGATTTTTGGTATTCAATGGGATGGAGCAAATGATATATTGAAATCCACAAAAGTATATGATCATGGTCCGCAATATAGCACATATAATGAATTCATCGTTTTTACCGGAGATGATGGTTATGTATACGAAGATCGATAAATGAAAATCTCCGCCCTAAAGGGGCGGAGTATTTGCTAGAGATCCAACCTCAACTGTTTTTCGTACAGCTTCTTGTATTCTTTACCTTGGTTTTGGATATATTTCTTGATTGCATCTTCGCTAGCACATTGTCCACAGAGACCTGAGGTGCAACTCTTTTTGGGACCACATTTAAAATTAATTAAGAGCGTAATTAGCCTCGAAGTTGGAGGGTGACAAGTAGCCCAGGGCAGAGTGTCTGCGATGCGTGTTTTAGTAGCCTTCAATGTAGTGAAAGCAGTTGAGCCGGGTCTGCTGGGGCGAGAGATTACCCAGCAGGTTGCCCATCTCATTTTTCAGGGTACCGATGAAAGATTAGGTCCAGGCATTGTCGTAGGGATTGGCGCGAGCCGACTTGCTTTGGAGCATGTTGGCGTTATTGAGCAGAGCCCTAAATTGGCGACTACCATACTGGCTGCCTCGGTCACAGTGAAAAATGACAGCCTCGGTATTGGTGCGATTGGCGAGCGCCATTTTCATGGCATCACAAACCAAATCAGCCCGCATGTGATCGGCCAGGCTCCACCCCACGATACGTCGGGAGCAAAGATCCATGACGACAGCCAAGTAATGCCAACCCGACTCAGTCGGCACATAGGTGATATCTCCCACCCAGATCACATTGGGAGACAGAGGAGTCCTGCCGGCGATAAGGTTCGGAGAAGGCGCATCAGCGCGACCATCGCTGGTTCAGGGTGTAAATTTGCGTGGCCTACAGGCAAAGAGACCTCAAGCTTTCATCAGTCGCCTGACACGGTTATCGGCATAGTTCAGACCTTGTTCTTTGAGTTCGACTTGAATGCGTCGATACCCATATCGGCCTAGGTGGCGTTTGAAAACAGCCTCAATCTGAGCTCCTAAAACAGCGTCCTCCTCCTGTGTGGGAGTGGGCTAGTTCGACCACTTGAGCCTTGAATTCCGGGGTGTAGCGTTTTCTCTGTTTCAAGGTAACTGTGTCTTATTTTTTGGTTTCGTAGTCCATAATCTTAACACACCTCAGATTCAATTGGAAAGAAATGAAACTCAAATCTAGTCTCATCTTGAAGGTTCTGCACACTCCCTAATTCCGCCAGCCGAATCTTCTACCTATGGATTGGGTAAATCAGCCATCAGCTTGGCAAATCCTATTTTGAGAATAATGGAGTGGTGGACTATATTTGGACTACGACGATTTTGAATCTAAGATAGTTTCTGTAAACCATTGTACGAGAAAAGCCAATGAGGGGAATTGAACCCCTGACCGACGGTTTACGAAACCGTTGCTCTACCCCTGAGCTACATTGGCGTAAAATTATGAAATGCTCGAAGCATTTAGATTTCTTTAAATAGGTTCCTAGATCGGGTCAAGTTCTTATTGCCTAACCCGGTTTTGCTGTGCGCGATTAGAAGTAGGTGACTCTTTGCTGTTCAGCCCACGTCAAATATTGGCTCCACTCGCCGAGCTGGGGCTCAGCGTTCCCATGCGCGCCACCTAGTTTTAATCATACCCGGTTTTGCTGGTTACTCGCCAGTGAATTGAAGGTGGTTGGTCCGCTCATTATGTCAGGCTTCGTCGTCAATTTCCTCGTTCAGATAATCACTGATCTCCTGGTAGTCCTGATAAAGTTGTTCGTCTATTTGTTCCTGCAGTGGCGACATCACACTGATCATTTCCAAAGCTGTGTTGGCTACTTCTTTGCCCCGGTTGTGTTCGGGATCAAGACATCTCTTGTCTGCTTGTTCCTGATTGCGAACCAGTAGAACTCCATGGGCGATTGGAATCTCGTTGTCAGTCTGGATGCGAGCCAGTTCCCGCGTTACCGATTCGGATACAAGTCGGGCATGTTCTGTTTCCCCTTCAATGACGACTCCCAATGTGATAATCGCATCCAAATATTCTGAACTGGCCAGTGCAGCCACGACGCAGGGAATTTCAAATGCTCCGGGAACGCGGTAAATCAGTGGTTCAATTGCGTTTTCTTTAAGAATGGTGACTGCTGCATCCAACATGGATTGGACGTGCTTTGCGTTGTATTTGGAGGCCACTATCGCAACCTTGGCATCTTCGATATATTCCGGGTTGATTTCCAATGGGGTCGTCTGGTCAGTCAGCATGGCGATATTCTACTCATTGTTCTTCTTTCACACGAGTGTAGATTCCTTAAATTTAGACATCGTTTTGAGAAGTCCGATGCCGAATAATTCATGAGTCTAAAATCATCCCCAACCTTTATCGACTGCTCAAATTCAATGAGTCCTGATAGGCAGGAAAGTTCTTTCTCCAGTCGCGGACTTTTTCAATTTCAATTCTCGTACGAACCAATGAAACTTCAGCTCCTCCGTCTGCCAGCACATCGCCGAGTGGATCAACCATGCGAGTTCTCCCCGGATAAGTGAAATTTGGGTCTGCTCCCGTGCGGTTGACTCCAACGACATAAGCAAGATTTTCAATCGCCCGACATTCAATTAGTCGAGTCCAATGACTCTCTCTTCTTTCAGGCCAATTGGCTATCACAACAAACATCTCTGCTCCTTTGGCCAACGCCTCTCGAAACAGTTCTGGAAATCTCAGATCATAGCACACCAGCATGGCTACCTGGATCCCGTTCCAATTAAAAACAGGAACTTCATGTCCTGCCTTATGAACTTGATCCTCTCCAACCATGGAGAAAGGGCATATTTTCTGGTAAGCGCCGAGATAACCACCATCGCGCTGTATCCACACTGCTTGATTCCCTGGTTGATCCTGCGAATTTTCGTCAGGCCAAACAACGCCACCAATAATATCACAGTCAAACTTCCGAGCCAGAGATCTCATGAATTCGGCGCTTTGGTCCGTTTCCCTGCCTGGCTCCAATGTGGCTTGAGTATTCATACTGAAGCCAGTGGAAAACATCTCTGGTAATATGAGTAAATCTCCGGGCTCTGGTGGCGCTGACTCCACCAGCTCCGAAACTAATTCATAATTTCGATCCGGGTTTTCCCACACTATGTCGTATTGAACTGCGACTACATTCATCAGAGGTTTATGGAGGAATTAGCGTGGCGAGAGCGGTTGCAATCGCTTTTTGGCTTCCTTGCCTAATCGGTTGATCAAAAGAGCTGCGCCAAATCCTTCAGCTAGTTTGGGGGTAATAACTCGCGAAAATCCAGCCAGCACGTTTGAGGAATTTTCAGTAATAGCATCCGTCAAATCCTCAGCGCCTTCTTCCAGTTTGCCTGTCAAGTAGGCGCTGAAAAATGCCAGCCCCATTAGATACAGGGTTCCCAACCCGTTTAATCGAACCTGATAGATACTGCACAGAGAACGAAAGAGACTGAAGGCATGGTAAATCGTAACCACTGCGTCAATAAGCGGGATAGGTACGACAGCTGTCTTGACTCCAACTCGAGTCGCGTGACGACGGATTTCCTGGTCAGCAGCTTCATCCAGTCGCTTCTGAAATTCTTCGTAAAAACGCTTTACCCAACCTTGAGACTCAATACGTAGTTCCTGATCCAACAACGCTTTTCTGGCAAAAGACAAACTCCTTATCTGATCTTCTGTGAGTCCAGCGCTGATAAGCTCCTGCCGTTTATCCGGCGCCTCATAATTATGTTCAGTCAGGTAATCACTCAAGTGACGTTTGCATTTCTGGATATGCTTCCAGCGCAATCGACGCATTTCGGACCGGTCTGTCAGGCTTTTCAGAGAGAACTGCCTGTTCCTGCGTAACTTGAGATACATGGACAGAAATCTCAAAATCACCCAACCTCCCATAGCTCCCAGCAACCCTAATGCTCCAGTTCCAACCCATTGAGCCCAAATGGGTAGAGTCGCCAGTTGAGAGAGAATACTCAATACCTGGGAGTAGACAAAGAGTCCGAAGACGCAGACACCCAGCAGGAAGAATGAGGATAACGCGGGTCCGAACAGCCAATGAATTCCACGAAATAACCAGGGCGCAGCCACCGGTTCTTCTATTTCTTCCTGAGGTTCCTCAGCTTTTTTCAATTTTACTTCATCCGCCTGAGTTAGCGGGCGCATACGGCGCGGATTTTCCGGAGGTTTGATCGCCGCGCCATCTCCTTCTCGCCTGGCCTGAAATGGAACTTTGTCACTGGAAATTTTTAAATCATTGGCAGAAGCAGATTGATCTTCAGTAAAAGGTCTCGATGAGTGCTCAGTTTGGGAGGGTGAATCAACTTCAGATTTCGTAGTTGGTTCATCAGTTGATTTTTGTTTTTCAACTTTCGCTGAACTGCTGGCAGCGGTTTGGTTTTCCAAAGTTTCAGCATGAGTTTGAACCTTTTTCGGGGATCCTTTGGACTTAACCTCTTCTGAAGCTTTGGCGCTTACGCTTTTTTTCGACTTCGTTGATTTGGTCTTTCTGGCTTTTGGCTTCTTGATGGGTTCCGAAGATGTGTCATTCGCCTGTTCAGACCTGTCGAGGGGTTTGGCTTCGATGGATGGACCTGAATTGACTTCAGAGAATGTGCTTTGCTGCTCAAGGTCATCTGACTCTTTTTCGGAGTCGTCTAAGGGTGGCGCTGATTTTACCTTCGGCGCTTGGGGTTCAGAACCGGATCGAGGACGTGGCGCCTGGTTGGGAACGCCGATCAGCGCGCCTCCGGGACGATGAGATTGGTTGATGAGTTTCATAGGCGCGTTTGGGATTTATAGTGAATATAGCGCTAAGTGGTTCTGATTTTCGAATTCAATTTTACTCATTCCCAGAATTTTTCGTTCATCAGGAAATTGAAAACCGTATCCAGTCCGTATTGCTCAGGCGGAGAATCTTTTCGGTTTGGAAACAACGGATACACACTTGGGAAAATAAACTCATTAGGAGACCAGGACATTGGCCATCGCTCTGGAAGTGGATCAACTCGGTAAATCATCTTTGGATCATCCGGATCTCTAAACTCACCGGTTTCATCATGAACCGCTCGACCACACAGTTCGTGCTGTGAGAGGTCCGGACATTCCGTAGATTTCACTGCGCTGCAGGCGACTTGCAACGTCTCTACCCCATCCAAATCAGCTTCCACTCGCCGAACCATGGAACTTAACAATAATAGCAGTTTGTCGGTGTCGCTGGGATGGGTCAGGTCCGCCTTACTGGCTACAAAACAGATCCGGCTAACACCGCCGGGTCTCCAGTTGAGAGGCAAGGAAAGAGCGCGGTAAAACTTTTGGAAAATGCTTAATCCTGGATTCAGAAATCCCATCAGCTGTCGCAAAATCTGTTGGCAATCGTCATAAGCTCCGACTCCTGAAGAGAGAATTCTAGCCACATCAACTAGAACAATAAGTTGGTGACAAGAGGCCAAGTCCTGAAAGAGCGGGTCCACCAGTATTCGGCGGTACTCGGAATATCGCTTCGCAAATCTTTTTGCCAAATCCGGAAACGATTGTCGCGCCCGCTTACTCAACGGAGCAAATTGTTCATCAAACGTCAAACCACTGGCTCGTCTCTCTGCGATAAAATCAGAGAGAATTTCCGGATCATTCCCTACCACGCCTTCCAGGCTCGGGTATTGCCCTTGAGTGTCCAGAAGAAACGTGGATGGCGAAATCAGCGGTTTGAAATTCAGGGTCAGTTTGGCAAGCGCTTTTCGATAAGCTGCTAAAATAATGGATTCGTCGGAAGATCGATCATGAATGGTTTTTACAAATGTCTCAGTAATTTCCCGATATTCACTGTCATTATCAAAGTGTTCGAGCAAAGTATCGCACCAGTCTTCATATCGTGGACTGCTCATCAAGACATCAGCTAATCTCTCCCCTGGAAAATCATAGAAATGAAGGTCAGCGTTTGAAAAAGCCCAATCAGTGCGCTCGAATTCACATCGATACTGATATCGATCCTTGGTCTTTTCAGGCCACTTCCCGTTCGCCAGGTAATCTCGGAACTTATGGTACTTAAACTCTTCACCTCCGACTGGCAGGGTTTTGAACTTCCGGATCGTGTTCTTGCGCGAATCGCCAACTTGAAACATTTCCGGATCATGCGCTATCAGATGATTGATCAGGGACGTTAAAAATACCGTTTTCCCCGAGTCCGCCAACGCCACAATCCCGATCCGGCGTTTGTATTTCGTCAATTTCAACATCCCAAAAAATCTTAAATCAACTGCTGCACAATATAGCGCAGGATGAACTAAAAATTAAATTATAAATATCAACCCTTCACCCTTTCCTTTCAACTGTCATCCCTCATCCGTCCAACAGGTTTTCAACATCAGCTTCTGTCAATGATTTGAAGAAGGATTGTTCGCTGGATACCAATTGGCTGACCATTTCCTGCTTGCGGTTTTGGAGTTCCAGAATTTTGTCCTCTACAGAATCCTTCATCAGAAACTTGTAGACAAAAACCGGCTTGGTTTGCCCAATTCGATGGGCGCGGTCCGAGGCCTGATTCTCCGCCGCCGGATTCCACCACGGATCGACATGCAGCACATAATCGGCCGCAGTCAGGTTGAGGCCCGCTCCTCCAGCTTTGAGGCTGATCAGAAAAAATGGAATGGAACTGTCCTTTTGAAACTGATCCACCAGTTCCTGTCGATCTTTGGTTTGTCCATCCAGGTAGAGGTGTTTCCATTTGCGTTTTTTGATCTCACGCTGAATGAGTTTCAACATGCCTGTAAATGAAGAGAAGACCAGCGCCTGATGTCCTTCTTCTACCAGCGTTTCCATGGTTTCCACCAATGAATCCATTTTGCCGGAGTCCCCCGGATACTGCTTTTGTACGAGTCGAGGATGGTTGGAAATCTGCCGCAATCTCAAGAGCGCTTCGATGATTTTCATCTGGCTCTTTTTTATTCCCTCATCATGGATTTGCTCAAGGATCTGATCCCGGTACTTGTCTCGATACTCTTGATAAACTTTCCGTTGAGACGGTGTCAGTTCGCACCAGACTTCTTTGACAGTACGTGGAGGCAATTCAAGCGCAACCTGATCTTTAGTGCGTCGCAGAATGAAGGGGAAAACCAGTTTGCGCAGTAACTCAGCAGCATCTGGATTTTGGTTTCGCTCAATCGGGTTGGCAAAGCGTTCCTTAAAATAACTGACTCCACCCAGGTACCCAGGATTCAGAAAAGCAAACTGCGACCAGAGATCCATGGTTCTGTTTTCCACAGGTGTACCGGTCAGGCACAAACGCTTTTTGCAGCGCAAATGTCGAACCGCTTTAAATGTCTCGGAAGTGGGATTCTTAATCACCTGGGATTCATCCAGGATGACGTAATGAAATGGATGCGCTTCCAGCCAAC